>DASQUN010000333.1:0-5991 GCA_035641275.1 Candidatus Udaeobacter sp.
AATCTTCGTTGGTCTCGCGCTTAGCGCCATGCTCTTTGCGCCTTGCTTTTCCGCGTCGGCGCAGCAGCCGGGGAAGGTAAGCCGAATAGGCTGCTTATTACCTAACGCTTCCTCCGATCCCACTACTGAGTCCCGGCTTGACGGATTCCGGAAAGGGCTGAGAGATTTAGGCTACAATGAGGGAAAAAACATAGCCATCGAGTACCGAGAGGGAAAAAACATAGCCATCGAGTACCGATTCGCAGAGGGTAAACTCGATCAGCTCCCCCGCCTTGCCGAGGAACTGGTCCGTCTTAAAGTGGATGTCATTGTAACTGGAGGGAATGAAGCGATACGGGCGTCCAAGAAGGCGACCAGCACGATTCCTATTGTGATGGCCTTTAGCGGTGATCCTGTCGGCACCGGGTTTGTCGCCAGTCTGGCGCGGCCGGGGGGCAATATAACGGGATTAACATCCATCAGCCAGGAGCTAGTCGGAAAACGGCTTGAAATACTCAAGGACGCCGTGCCCCAAGTCTTGCATGTAGCCATGTTTTAGAGCCCGGAGAATCCGCTGCCTGGTCCCACAAGGAAGGAGATCGAGGATGCGGCGAAGACGTTACGCGTGACGTATCGAATACTGGAGGTGACAGAGCCTAATGATTTTGAGGGCGCGTTCTCAACGATTAGGACAGACGGTGCAAGAGCCCTTGTGGTCCTACCGGGGGGATTCATGACGACCCACCGAAAACGGATTGTGGAACTTGCGGCCAAGAATCGAATCCCAGCGGTCTACGGAAACCGGCGGTTTGTGGAGGCCGGGGGTCTTATGTCCTATGGGGCAGTCCGCTCAGAAGACTTCCCGCGGGCAGCTTACTATGTAGACAGAATTTTAAAGGGCGCCAAGCCTGCGGAGTTGCCAGTCGAGCAGCCAACGAAGTTTGAACTAGTGATTAATCTCAAGACTGCGAAGCAAATAGGGCTGACGATTCCGCCCAACGTGCTCGTGCGGGCGGACCGAGTTATAAAATAGCACGGAGCAAGGGGCATGGAGCATAGAGTAACTCCAAAACGCAGAGAGAAGCTCATGAATAGAATCATTTGGCTTGCGCTTTGCGCCGTGCTCTTTGCGCTTTGCTCAGCCGCCGAGGCGCAGCAGCCGGCTAAGGTCGCGAAGGTCGGGTGGCTATCCTCGACGTTTCCTCGATCTTTCCGGCCATATCAGGCGATGGTCGATGAACTGCGTAAGCTTGGTTATTCCGAAGGACAGAACCTCGTATTTGAGTTTCGCTCCGCGGAAGGGAATGCCGCCCGACTCCCTGAGCTTGCCGCCGAAATCATCCGCGCTAAGGTTGACCTTTTGATTGCCCCCGGTCCCGAAGCGACGCTTAAAGCCGCCAAGCAAGCGAGCGCCACAACTCCCATTGTCATGGTTGCCATCGACTATGATCCCATTGCCCGCGGTTACATTGCCGGGCTTGCTCGGCCGGGCGGAAACATTACCGGACTCTTTTTCCGCCAGTTGGAGCTAGGGACAAAAAGGATCGAGCTGTTAAAAGAAACTCTCCCAGAGGTCTCCCGGATAGCTGTTTTTTGGGACCGCTTTTCCGCTGACCAGCTCAAAGATATCGAGATCACCGCGCGGTCGCTCGGTGTGCGACTTCAACCCGTGGAGGTCGAGAATCCGACCTATGACTTCGAAAGTGCATTCAAGGTGCTGGCGCAAGGACGGGCCGGCGCGCTTTTGCTTCTTGCATCACCGGTTTTCCATCGTGAGCGGCAGCGAATCGCGGACCTAGCTGCAAAAAACCGCCTGCCGACGATGGCTGGCGCCCGCGAACATGTGGAAGCAGGAGGCTTCATGACCTATGGGGTAAATCTTTCCGATATGTATCGCCGTGCAGCATTCTATGTCGACAAGGTTCTACGAGGTGTCAAACCTTCAGACTTGCCAGTCGAGCAACCGACGAAGTTCGAATTTTTCGTCAATCTGAAGACCGCCAAGCAAATCGGCCTGACGATTCCACCCAACGTGCTGGCGCGGGCGGACAAGGTGATCAGATGACAGCAAGCAGTTGGCAAGAGTCAGTCGGCAACAGAAGAACGGGTACGAAATGTATGAGGAGAAGCGTCTTTGTCTTTATCTGCCTACTGCCTACCGTCCTTTTGCTTACTGTTTCTCTAATCGAGGCGCAGCCAGCGAAGAAAGTACCGCGCATCGGGTTTCTAAGTGCTACCTCCCCTTCCACTATCTCGGACCGCATCGAGGCATTTCGGCAGGGGCTGCGCGAAATTGGATACGTGGAGGGACAAAATATTGCCATTGAGTATCGATATGCGGAGGGAAAGCTAGATCGCCATCCGGCGCTCGCAGCCGAGCTAGTGCATCTCAAAGTAGATGTCATCGTCGCGGGCGGTCCGCTGGGAATTCGCTTTGCCACGGAAGCGACGAATACAATTCCCATTGTCATGGCGTGGGATAATGACCCGGTTGGCAATGGTTTCGTCGCCAGTCTGGCGCGACCGGGCGGGAACATTACTGGATTGTCCACCCTTGCCCCGGAGATAAGCGGAAAACAACTGGAGCTTCTGAAAGAAATCGTTCCTAAGCTCTCTCGCGTAGGCGTTCTCGGAAATTCGACCGAGCCCGGCAATGTGCAATCGCTAAGAGAGACGGAACTCGCCGCACAGGCGTTCGGGTTGCAGCTTCAATACATAGATGTACGGAGTCCTAAGGAGATTGAGGCTGCATTCCAAGAGGCACGCAAAGGGCGTACTGACGCAGCCCTCGCGCTGACGAGCGCCGTCTTTCTTTCTCAGCGAGCAAAACTTGCGGACCTCGCGGTAAAAAACCGCGTCCCTGCAGTGTACCAGGCGAGCGAGTACGTGGAGGCTGGTGGGCTTATGACTTACGGGGTGAGCATTACCGACCTGTTCCGGCGCGCTGCTACTTACGTGGACAAAATCCTCAAGGGCGCTAAGCCCGCAGAGCTACCCGTCGAGCAGCCGACGAAATTTGAGCTGGTCATCAATCTGAAAGCTGCCAAGCAGATCGGGCTGACGATTCCGCCGAACGTGCTCGCGCGCGCGGACAGAGTCATCAGATGACAGTTACCAGTCGTCAGTGGTCAGTTGCCAGCAAAAACAGCGGAGGAGTCACATGACGAAGTTTATTCTCTTCTGCATGCTGACAACGGTCATTCTATCAACTGTTTCTCTCGTAAAGGCGCAGCAGCCGCAAAAACTCGTGCGGATAGGTTATCTAGCAAGCACCGCCTCTTTGTCGGCGACTGATATAAACGCATTTCGTGAGCGTTTGCGCGAACTCGGTTACATCGAGGGCCAGAGCATCGCAATTGAGACCCGATCTTGGGAGGGGAAAGTTGAGCGGCTCCCAGACCTCGTCGCCGAGTTAGTTCGTCTCAACTGTGATGTTATCCTTACCACCGGTACTGAAGCGGCGCAGGCTGCTAAAAACGGGACCAAAGCGATTCCTGTCGTTATGGCATTCAGCGGGGACGCCGTTAGGCTAGGAATCGTCGCCGACCTCGCGCGCCCAGGTGGAAACATTACGGGCCTGACCTCGATAAACGCTGAGCTAAGCGGAAAACGGGTCGAACTCCTCAAGGAAGTTGTCCCCGGGCTTTCTCGGTTAGCTTTATTTTGGAGTCCAGGCAACCCGAATACGGAGCATGTGTTGAAAGAGACAGAGACGGCGGCTCGCTCATTACGTGTAGCGATTCAATTCGTGGAGGTGAGAAGGCCTGACGAATTCGAACGGGCATTTCAAGCCGCAACCAAGGACGGTGTCGAGGCTTTTATGTTGGGTGGCGGCGGCTTCTTAAGCGCTCACCAAAGACGGATCGTAGAGCAAGCGGCGAAGAGTCGGCTGCCCGGTATGTATCCCCAACTTAGATATGTAGAGGCAGGTGGACTGATGACCTATACAGAAGATCGTGTGTACATGTTCCGTCGCGCCGCTGAGTACGTGGATAAGATTCTAAAAGGGGCAAAGCCTGCCGACTTGCCCGTCGAACGGCCTGCGAAGTTCGAGCTGGTTATCAATCTGAAAGCAGCAAAGCAAATCGGTCTAAGGATTCCGCCTAGCGTGCTGGCGCGGGCGGATAAAGTGATCAAGTGAGAGTTGCAGTGGGCAGCGAGCAGTTAGCAGTAAGGGAACCGGAGAGAAACGAATGAATGAACCGATTCTTGTTCTCAGTTGCCTACTGCTTGCTGCCCTGCTAGCTGTCTCATCCGCCGATGCTCAGAGCCGGCCCGCGCGCATCGGAATCGTTGGCGCACCGGAGGAGCCGCGATTTTCGGAAATGATGGGAGGCCTAAGACGAGGTCTTAGTGATCTTGGACATTCAGAAAAAACCGTCGAGATCCTGGAGGGACGGATTGAAAGAGGCAAAGAGCGGGAGAATGAGCGAGCGGTTCTTGATGCACTCGTCCGTAAAAATACCGATGTCCTGTTCATCATCGGCTCCAGGTTGGTCAAACCGGCGCGCCAGCTTGCTTCGGAGCTGCCCATCGTTTTCATCACTCCTGGCGATCCGGTAGCGGGTGGGCTGGTTTCCAGTCTCTCGCATCCGGGAGGCAACACAACCGCCCTTACCTTCGAATATCCCGAATTATCCGGAAAGCGGCTCGAAATTTTAAAGGAGATCATTCCGCGGGCGCGTCGAGTCGTTGCTTTCTATGATCCCCGCGACCCGTCGCCAACGCAAAGCCTGGCGGCGGCGCGAAAGGCCGCTCCAAAGTTAAGCATCACGCTGTTGGAGCGAGCGACGCGGAGCCGTGAAGAAATCACGCAAGCATTATCTGCGCTCGGAGAGGCAGAAGCGTTTCTTGGCATTCCCGGTGGCCTCCCTACCGCTCATTACGGGGAGATCATCCAAGCGGCCAACTCCAAGCGTCTTCCGACCATATTTCACGCTCACACAGGGAGCACCATGCAGGCATTGGCAAGCTATGGCGCCAGCGATGCGATGACGGCTCGGCAGGCGGCGCGAATCATCGACAAAATTCTAAAGGGAGCAAACGCAGGAGATCTTCCCGTAGAACGTCCGACAAAGCTCGAGTTGGTCATCAGTCTAAAGACAGCAAAACAGATCGGTCTCACGATTGCGCCGAGTGTGCTAGCCCAGGCCGATAAGGTGATCAAGTGATTCTCGGCTGTCTACTTTGATGCTTCCGGGTGTAAACATTTGATGCGTACCGTAGCAAAAAGACTCTAGTTCCTATGAACCCATCCAGGCCTGCAGGCGACAACTTTCCTTTAACAGCAGGGACTTACCTTGGTCACCCTTTGCTTTGAGATGCTGGCACATGGTTTGCCCTCTCCTTTGACGGTGCCCGATGAGCGCCAGCAAAAGGAGAGTTCACATGAAAGCCGAGGCTCTTCTTCTATCCGTAATCACGGCGGCGGTGATCTATACGGGCGGGCTGTTCGCACTTTTTCAATACGTCATCCGTTTGTCTTGGCTCGTAGGACTTCAGACCAATCAACTAGCGCAAGAATTGGCACTGCTGCTTTAGCCAGCCGACCGCAAGGACTCACTATGGGTGCACCCATAGCCCACACTTTCGGGCCCACCTATTCGCCCCGGCAGCGCAGGGCTATTAACTTAATGACAGCGAAACAGATTGGGATTACAATCCCGCAGTCTGTTCTGTGTCGAGCGGACGATATCATCAAATAGTTCTGTTTTGAGGAGGCAACAAATGGTTAGGACATTCGGCATGAAAGACACCATCAAACTAATCGGCGTGATCGTGCCGTTGCTCGCATGGGGTTTCGCTGCCGAGGCTCAACAGGCGGCAAAGGTTTGGAAAATTGGCGTTCTCGTTTCGAGCTCACCGTCGGTCAATGCTTCACGAGACCGCGCCCTGCGGCAGGGCCTGCGCGAGCTAGGCTATGAGGAGGGCAAGAATATCGTCATGGAATATAGGTACGCCGAAGGTAAGGTAGACCGATTGCCGGAACTCGCTCGTGATCTAGTCGAGCAA
>DASQUN010000334.1:0-5874 GCA_035641275.1 Candidatus Udaeobacter sp.
ACAAGGACGCGACAAGAATGCAATAGCCGTTCTTTCAAAACTTCTTAAGTTAAAGCCAGATTCTATCGATGGTCATGTGATGTTGGGTTGGGTTTATCACAAGACTAACCGGGATGCAGATGCAATCAGGTCTTACTCTACGGCTCTGAAAATCAATCCGGATTCAGCAAAACCGCATGTGGGACTAGGGTACAGTTACTTAAAACAGAAACAATCCGAACTCGGAATAAAACATCTCAAGAAAGCCGTAGAGCTCAGGCCGGATTCCAGTAAAGCTTATGTCGCTCTCGCTTGGGGCTATCAGGAATTGAGAGACTATCCACAGGCCGTCAAAGTTTATAAGAAGGCCTCTGAACTGCAACCAGACGACTTCGATACACAGTACGGGTTGGCATGGGCTCTAAGTCATGAGCGCAATCATAAAGGAGCCATTCATGCCCTCCAAAAATCTATAACGCTAAACCCGGATTATGCTCATGCCCACCATGCTCTCGGATGGGAGTATTATTATCTCGGTCAATACCAAGACGCCGTCGCTAGCTTCAAGGAGGCTATTCGTTTAAACCCCAAGGATGCTGAATCGTACTTTGGTCTAGGCTGCGCTTACAAAGCCCTAAAACAGAAGCAAGAAGCGATAGAAACTTATCAAACAGCGATCCGGATGAAACCTGACTTCAGTCGAGCGTACGTCGCCTTGGGCTGGGAGTACCAAATACAGGATCGGCATGACGAAGCCATCAAAGCCTTTAAGGAAGCTATTCGAATTAGCCCCGACTGGGAGGAAGGCTATTTTGGCTTGGGCTGCGTATACTGGAAACAAGAAAAATATCAGGAAGCCTTAAACATCTACCAGCAGCTTGTCGGTCGCATACCTAAGTCGTACCACGGCTACCATGCGATCGGCATGGCGCAAGAAAAGTTGGATAATACAAAGCCAGCAATCGACGCTTATCAAACGGTGTTAAAGCTGAAACCCGATCATGTAGACACGCAAGTCCGTCTAGCCTACGCTTACAACCGGACGGGCAACAACCAGGAAGCGATCGCGACACTAAAGAAGGCGCTTGCGAATGATCCCAACAACGCCCGTGCCCATTACGGCATAGGTTGGTTACATGGTAACGCCGGCCGCTACAAAGATTCTGTCATAGGTTACAAACGTGCGGTTCAATTAAAGCCGGAGAATCCGTACTATCACTACGCACTGGGATGGGTATACGGTAAACTCCGCCTTTATCAAGAAAGCGCAAAGGAATACAAGGAGGCCTTGCGGCTCAAACCAGACTATGAAGCTGCGCGGGAGGCCTTGGATTGGAATCGTGAGCGTTTAAAAGGGGCGGAAACGAAGAAGAACCTGAAAGAGAATACAGTGCGAACAGACTTTAACGAGGAAATCTTAGGCGACCCTTTCCAACCTACAGGCACAAGCGGAGCTAGAATAGGACGAATCAACGAGACGACAGCGCTTCGGCAATAGAAATACCCTAGTTCTTTTTATAATTTCTTGCGATTGACCTTTGCTCTGTGAAACTCAATGATCCCGATTTCAATCAAGCGTCTTCTTTGCTGCGTCTCAATCTTGCTTTTAGCCAGCGCGGGGCGGGCCACCGCCGAAGAAAAAATAAAGGTAGCCGTGTCGAACTTTTCGCCGTCCTACATGCCGATGTTCATCGCCAACAAGCGCGGCTATTACACCGAGGAAGGACTCTCAGTGGACATCGTCCTGAGCTGGGCTTGCTGGGCAGCAAAGCCGTCATGAGCAACAGCGTCGAGTTCGGCTCGGCCAGCAACCCCACGGCCGCGGTTCAAGGAGCGAGACTCAAGATCCTGATGGTTTTTAACGACAAACCGCCGGGCATCCTCGTTTTTCAACCGGGAATCAAAAGCATAAGCGAGCTGCGTGGCAAAAAGATCGGCGGCTCCACCGTTGGCAGTTTGGAATACGGCTGGCTTAAAGAGCTACTGCCAAAGTTCGGACTGCAACTCGAGCTGGACGTGATATTTCTGCCGGTGGGATCGACAAGCACCCGCTACACTGCGCTCCGGTCAGGCACCATCGACGCCGCGCCGCTGAGTCCTCCCTCCAGTTTTATGGCACAAGACGCGAGCTTTCCAATCTTGCTGCGCACCGCGGACCACATCGAAGACATCCAGGCATCGATCGTGACCACCGATGAAAGACTGGCACGCCAGAGCGATCTGGTTCGGCGCTTCATGCGCGCCACCGTCAAAGGGCAGCGGTTCTATCTTTCCAACCGCCCGGAGGCAATCTCTCTGATCATGGAATTCACCCGGCAAAAAGACCGCGAGCTGATGACACGAGCGTATGACGATCACATGAAAACAATGGCGAAAGACGGAAACATTCCGGAACGACTGCAGCGCATCGTCATCGACCGCAGCAAACGCCTGGTCGGGGTCACGCGTGAAATTCGTCCCGAAGAGATCTTCGACTTTTCGTTCCTGCGCCGCGCGCAAGCGGAAGTCGCCCAGAGCGGTTGGAGTCCCTGATCCGCGACTCGGACGGCGTTACGCACTCAGATCCTAAGCCGCCTCATTCGCCCAGTAGCTTTTTCATTCTTGCGATCGTGTCAGGAGGCTGGCTCATTACTTCTTTTACGATCTTGTCGAGCTCATCTCCGGGTACCGCGTCAAGGTCGAACTTCCGCTTATCGAGTTCGGCGAGAAATTCCCGATCCTTCATCGTCGCATTGAAAGCGTCGCGCAGCATTTTGACCCGGTCCGGCGGAATACCGGGTGATCCGAGCATTGGCCGACCCAAAGCGCCCGCTGCCAAGACCACAGTGGCGAGGCGTCGACTGTCCTCAGGCGTTTTATAGCGATCCATGAGTTCCCAAATCGTCGGGGTTTCTAGCAGTTTTGCGTCTCTCTTCTTCCCAGTCTGAATAATATTCCGCACGAAACCCTTCTTGCGCCACGTATGATATGGCTCTCGCGATAGGAAAGCCTCGATCGTGAAGGCCCGGCACTGAATCTCCCCGCGCTCTACGGCGAGATCAATCTCCGGCCCTCCAGGATAGCCCTGAACGAGATTGAACTTTGCCCCTAGTGTCTCCTCAAAAAGCTTTGGGAGATAATAGGCCGAATCCGATGTTCCCTGAGCTCCGCACCTCGGCGGCTCTTTGGCGTTGCGCACATCGTCTATGGTCTTATACGGCATATCGGCGCGCATATACATCTGGGACTCGCCCTTCACCGGAGAGCCGATCCACACAAACTTCGCCCAGTCGTATTGGACTTCCTTACGCCCGATCAATTGATCGAAGTAGAGCGAGGGCACGATCGAACCGATAAGGCTCAATCCATCCGGTTTGGTTTTGGCATAGACGTAATTCGCTGCGATCTTGTGGCCGGCTCCCGGCATGTTTTGAACGATCATGTCGGGTTTGCCAGGTATATGCTTACCCATGTGCATGGCGAGAATACGCGACCACTGATCATATAGCGCGCCGGGCGTCGTACCAGCGTAAACCGTGATCGTCTTGCCTTTATAGAAATCGTTCTGCGCTGGGACAGACGCCGGCCACAGCAAGCTCGCAACGAAAACGCCAACTACCGACGCGAATCCCAAACTCCTGACGCGATGGCTCATGAAAACCTCCTAGAGCAATCCATGTTGATGGCTCTGTAGGTTAACATGGCATGGTCAGCTGTCAAGTTTTGATATAAGAAAGGTAAGACGCTGAACTCAGAAAAGGAGAATACGAATGGGCTTTGAGATCATCGACGCTGACGGGCACATTAATGATCTCGCGTGCGGCGAGGAAATCGCCCGATACATGCCGAAAGGCAACCAGATGGCGCGGCTCTTTCCCGAGTTCGACCATTTGCACTTCCGTTATCTCAAGCAGAGCCGCCGTGACACTAGCAATCCGACATCCGACGATTGGATGAAATTCCTGGAACAAACCGGCATCAGTTGGACCGCGCTCTACCCTACCGCAGGCCTAGCGGTTGGCCGCATCACCTCCGAGGACTGGGCAGTCACCGCCTGCAAAGCCTACAACAACTGGCTCTACGAGCGCTTTCTAAACAAAAGCGCGCGACTCAAGGGCGTCGCGTTGATGCCGTTTCAACAGATCGACGCCGCCCTCGCAGAGCTTCGCCGCGCGGTCAAAGAACTTGGCATGCTCGGTGGTATGTTGCCTTCGAACGGAGAAGCGATTCAAGGCCATCTAGGAAATAAGATTTACTGGCCGCTCTACGAAGAGGCAGAGAAGCTCGGTTGCTGTCTTGCCGTCCATGTCGGCTGTCTCCACCATATGGGGCTCGATTCCTTCGGCACCTACTACCCGGCGCATGCGCTTGGTCATCCGTTTAGCCTGATGATCCAAGCGGCGGGCATGCTTGCACACGGCGTGTTCGACCGCTTTCCAAAACTGCGGGTTGCTTTTCTCGAAGGCGGCGCGACCTGGGTGCCCTTCATGATGGACCGCCTCGACCGTTCCTACCACGAAGGTCATATGCAGCTCGATCTAAACGGCGAGCTTCTGGGCGGACCCAAGCAAGGCGAGAAAGCGAGCGATTATTTCAGGAAACAGCTACGCGAGGGAAGAATTTTCGTTGGCTTCGATTGCGACGATGACGGGTTGGGGACCGCGGTCAAGAAAGCCGGCCGTGAGGCTTTTCTATTCGGCAGCGACTTTCCGCACGAGGTTTTCGACGCCACAAAATGCCGGCATGAAATCGACGAGTTGCTTGGACGTGATGATCTCACGCAAGCCGACAAAGAAGCCGCGTTAGGCGGAAACGCTCTCACGTTCTACCGACGTGCGCTGTAGCACAGCCTCGGCACCTTGCTCTTTGCCTTATGCTCTGGCCCGTTGCTCCATGCCTCATACCGCTTCTTCCTTGAACACTTCCTCCCGAGTCTTGCTGAACGCTGGAATCAGCACGGCGCATATCGCCAGCACGGCCAATGCAAGCAGGGTTGCGCTGATGGGGCGCTGCACGAATACCCACGGATTGCCACGCGACAGCAACATGGCCCGCCGCAGATACTCTTCCATCAACGGGCCGAGAATAAAGGCAAGTAACATCGGCGCCGGCTCGCAACCGAGCTTGGAAAATAGGTAACCACCTATTCCGAACAGCGCCATCAGGTAAACATCGAAAGTTGCATTTCTGAGGCTAAAGACACCAATAGCGGTGAAAACCACGATTCCCGGGAACAAGAAGTGGTAAGGGATCATGATCATCCGCACCCACATGCCGATCAACGGATAGTTGAGAACGACCAGAAAGAGGTTTCCAATCCACATCGAGACGATCATGCCCCAAAAAAGCGTCGGCTGCTCGTTGATTACCGACGGTCCGGGCTGAATGCCATGGACAATCATCGCTCCGACCATGAGCGCGCTGACCGGATTTGATGGAATCCCCAGGGTGAGCAGCGGGATAAAGGATGTTTGCGCGCCGGCGTTGTTGGCCGACTCCGGCGCGGCAACCCCCTCGACGGCTCCCTTGCCGAACTGGGCGCGATTTTTAGAGATCTTCTTTTCAATCGAGTAGGCGGCAAAGGAACCCAGGATCGAACCACTGCCGGGAAGAATGCCCAACGACGATCCAATGAGGGTGCCGCGAAGGATCGGCGCAACCATGCGTTTGAAGTCTTCGCGAGTGGGCCAGAGGCCGGTGATTTTCGTCACCAGCAACGAGCGCTGCTCTTCGTTTTCAAGATTGCGAATGATTTCACCCAGACCGAACATGCCCATCGCGACGGTCACAAACCCAATGCCGTCGGCAAGCTCGTCGAAGCCAAAGGTGAAGCGCTGGGCCCCGGAATTCACATCGGTGCCGACGAGCCCTAAGAGAAGGCCGAGGATAACCATCCCGATGGCATGGAGCAGCGAG
>DASQUN010000335.1:0-3742 GCA_035641275.1 Candidatus Udaeobacter sp.
TCGTTGAAGCAAACCAGATCCGGCACCTGTTTGCCTTCGATATCGACGAACCGCAATGTCTGCCCGCGGCGAAGTGTGAAAGCAGAATATTCTTTGCCCGGGATGATCCATTCTTTCACGATCGTGCCCGGTACAGGATAAGACCGCATGACTTGGTCCTTCGCCATTCTCTCACACCTCTTACTAAATTTTTTCTGGTGGCGGAACTCTTCAGTACCGACGGATGTTAGCTGAGCTTTGGATAAAGAAGTCTCGCGCCTTAAACAAGATCTTCTTTACTGCTTAGCCCAGCTACGGTCAAACCGATCTCAAAGTCGCTCCGGCTGCGACTTCTCCGTGCGCTCCCAAATCAGCCAGTCCCTCTTTTTCTTTTCTCCCTGATTCGTGACCTATTACGGACATCGTGCCCGAGATGAGAAGTTGTAGAATGGGAGGCCGAACTGCTCATGCTGGGGATTTTTTCTGAGCGAGAGCCCGATATCTAGTTGACTTCGGAACCCGCTGTTCAGTAGGGTTCCCACCGGGTGACGCGTTCAATGGGTCACAGCTCAGGAAAGGAGGCGATCATGGAAACTTCTGAGGCAGCCAAATGGGCAGCTGTCCCGTTGCGGCTGGTGATGGGGATTATTTTCGCGGTGGCCGGCTATATGAAGCTTGTGGGGATCGCGGCCACCATCGAATACTTCGCCAAGCAGGGGTTTCCGGTTCCAGTCGCAACTGCCTGGTTCATTACCTTACTGGAGTTGTGCGGGGGAATCGCGCTGCTTTTGGGACTACTCGTACGCTATCTGGGCCTTATTTACACCATCGAGTTCATCGTCGCCGCGTTTTGGGTCAAGCTTCCTACCCAGGGCTACGCTGCCGCGCGGCTGGATCTCATGCTCCTTGCAGGTGCCATAGCTCTTTACTTTCTGGGGGCCGGCCGCTGGTCCATCGACTCCGTTTGGCTAGAGAAAGAAAAGCGGCAATAGAAAACGAAGAAATGGTGCGGAGTTTTCTTTTTACGGCACGATCGTTTCGATCCCCTGGATCTCTTCGGCGGAAGAAACTTCGTACCACGGAATGGAGGCGCAAGGTCGTGCGAATCATTACATTCGTTACTCTCGTCCTAATCCCTTTCATTCTTCACCGTGAGGCTTACAGTGAGGTAATCCATATCGGCATCTCCACGCCGGGCCTGTACGAGGTTCCTACAGAAATCGCGCTGCGCAAAGGTTTTTATAAGGACGAGGGCCTCGACTCGCGCAAGGTGGTCGTGCGCACGGGTCTGCACGTGGCCGCCCTCTTGGCGGGAGAGCTCGACTATTCCACGGTGAGCGGCATCATCGGGCGGGCGTCGATACAAGGGCTTCCCGTGAAGGGCGTCATGGGATGGTTTGATCGGCCGCTTCATATTCTGGTCGCGCGATCCGGGAACAAAAGAGTCACTGACTTAAAAGGTAAGAGAATTGCTGTGAGCACGATAGGTTCGGTCCCGCACATCATCCTGCGAGAGGCCTTGACCCAGGCTGGCATGAACCCGGACAACGACGTCATCATTCTAGCCATCGGTGGTTCTGGAGAGCGGCTCGCCGCGCTGACCGCAGGCACTGTCGATGCCACTCCACTGGACATTGCCTACGTGGAAAAAGCAGAGAAACTCGGGCTTGTCTCTCTCCTCTACTTCGGCGATGTCGTCAATCTCCGACTCGGCGGTTTCGGCGTGTCCATGGATAAGATCCGCAAAAACCCGAGCCAGATCGTGCGAGCGATCAGGGCGACTTTGAAGGGCGTTCGGTTTCTCAAAGACAACAAGCCGGAGAGCCTGCGCATCATGCGGGACTATTTGCACGTTAGCGCCGAAGCCGCAGAGAAAATCCACGAGTTTTCCCTCCGCTCGCTGAACGTAGACGGCCTGGTTGCGAAAAGCACTCTGGATGCGGAAATCCGCCTGGCCAAGGCGCAGTTGAAAATCTCAGAGGATATTCCCGACGACAAGCTGATGGATTGGCGTTTCCTTAAGGAGGCTTTGAAGCAAAAATGATGGCGCCGAAGAAATTACCCGGGAGCTCCTGTGGATGTGAAACTCGGCATGGGCACCGAAAAAGCGCTCCGGCTTGCCCTGCGCTCTGGGATGAAAAGCTCGAGGAAAAGAGCATTGGACTCCAGAAACAAGGATTGTAATGATTGTTATGTCGGACCCCATGCCTCCAAGGCGTGGCGGCCGGCTCCAACCATTCAAAAGAGTTTCTAGTTTCGGGTGGAACGCGAGACTACGAAAGCGCCGTTGGGCTTCTTCGACGCGGCGAGCAAAAACTACTCAGGTGCGGTTATCTCCCACCAATTTTTGGCCGGATCGCTGAGGAAAAAGTACGATCTGCCGTTCTCTTCCCTCAGCTCGCCGAGATAGGTGATGCAAACATCCTTGCCCATTCTTGCGAACTGTTGATGGGCCTCGCGCAACGCCACAACGGAAGCGATCTGCAAGGTAAACCGGCTGTTCTCGTTCAGATAATTACGAATTTTCTGCGGCACGACTACGACGTACCACGGGTTGAAAGCGTCCTTTAGATAAAACACAGGGAGCGTCGGGGGGAGCGGGACCAGTTCCAAACCCAACACCTCGCCGACAAAGCGCCCGTATGACTCCTTCTCGCTCTCGTCACACTCCAGCGTCCCGTGACTAAGGCCTTGGCAGACGTAACCTTTGCCGGCAAATTTCTCCGCACGATATGGAGCTTGCCAATGCGGCCCGTAAACGGCCGACTGTTTCGCGGCCTCTGGTTCGTAATATTCGAGCTCCAAAGAGTTGCCTCCCGGCTCACCGAAGTAAAAGGAATAGGCAATGTGCAGCATGGACGGTTTGCCGACGCGCGGCAAGTGGTATTGATCTTTGACCTTCTTCAGGTATTCGCAAGCACTATCCACTTCGGCGCGGCTGCTTACTCTCCAACCATAATGGTTCATGAGCGGTTTGTTTTTGGCGTCGGATCCCGCCTCATGCAGGACCAGCGCCCACCCGGTATTCGGATGTTTCATGACTAGTTTTCCGTCGTTACGCCGTTGGATGACTTCCATCCCAAGCAGTTCGGTGAACACCGGCAGAGTCTCGTCAAAACTCCTACACTCATAGTGACCTTCAATGAGCTCCGGCTTTTTCAGCATGAGACCTCCGGTCAACTTTCGAGGATCGCTCTTACGCATCCACGGTCGCGGACCTCGACGGTAAAACAAGTCCAACTTTGGGCTATTCGGCCTCTCTCCTGGATCGCCGACACGTGTGATTAGTCTTCATGAAAGCCTGTCTCGCCCTTGAGCATGAAAACTTGAAGCGAAGGGGCAAGCCTGAAGGTCGCAGACGTACAACCGTGTACGTGCTGCCAGGCGCGACTCGGAATTAGCACACTTGAGGCTGGCGAGGGCGGCCGTGGAGCCACAGGCCCATCGGCTGCGGCCGGAAGGGTTGTCCCTGAGCACGACTTCGGGGGAATATTCATTATCATTTGCGCTCATCCTTGACGATGAAAGCTGGACCGAAGGGCGAGGCTGGAGGCCGCAGGCGTAGAGCCGTAGAAGTGCTGTCAGGCCCGGACCCTTGGAATAAGCAGCGAACGGGCTTGGCAGGGTGGGCATTGAGGCGAAGACCCATCGGCTGCGGCCGGAAGCCTTGCCCTAAGGTCCCTTTCGGGGGAATCCGGCCTAGCGATTTCAAACTTACAGTCCGCTGATCTTGGCCTCTTGTTTTTATCCTAGCGAGCGTAGA
>DASQUN010000336.1:0-5016 GCA_035641275.1 Candidatus Udaeobacter sp.
TATTCGTTGCTCCAAAGAAATCTCATGCTCACTCATGCTCTAAGCTTGAAACAAAACCTGCAGACAAGCCTTGGTTTCCAGTACGAACCCGCTCAGCCTCGTCGCAACGACCAGCGTGAGCCTCAAACGACGGTCATTGAAGAGCTCTGCATACACGTCTACAAGACGAGAAAAAAAATCGCCGCCACCCAGGACAAGAACTCCCCCCGTCCTTTCGTGAGCGTCAATAACGCAAGCTGAAGGCGGTTTCTCAAGCCTGATACTTGATCTCTCCGCCGACTACTGTCATCTCCACCCGCAGGTCTTTAATCCGTTCAGGCTGAATCTGAAAAGGATCTTCAGCCAGCACCGCCATGTCGGCAAGCTTTCCGACTTCCAATGATCCTTTATCGTTTTCCTCGAAACCGACGTAGGCCGCGGTTGTGGTGTGCATGGCAAACGCTTCGGCCGTGGTAATTCTCTCTTCCGGCACCCAGACATCTCCCCAACGCATTTTCCGGGAAACGCAGGCGGCGATATCCCTCAACGGATCGACCGGCCAGTAGCCCGGCGAGTCGGACCCGCCGGCAATGATCACTCCGTTCTTGAGCAGGGTTCGGAACGGAAACGCCTTCGTCAATCGTTTTTCCCCTAAGCAGTCCAGAATGGCATCGCCGACGTAGTAACCGATCGCTATATTCGGTATGGCGACGATGCCGGAGCGCACCATTCTTTGCATCCGCTCCGGGGTGCTCAGCCAGTTGCCCATATGCTCGATGCGATGGCGGTGATCTTTTCGCGGCGAGTTTCCGATTGCATTCTCGTAAGCATCTAAGGCCATATCGAAGGCGCGGTCGCCTATCGCATGGACGCAGCAGCGCAGTCCGGCGTCGTGGCATTTCTGGACCGTGTCATTCAATTCATCTTGCTGAATGCGGATGATGCCGTGGTTGTGCTCATCGTCTTCGTAGGGATCATAGAAGCAGGCATTGCGGCCGGTGATGCCGCCGTCAATGCTCATCTTGACGCCGCCGACTCTCAGCCACTCATTACCGAATCCCGTGATCAGTCCCAGCTCGATCAGACTCTTGGATTCAATATTCGATTCGATAACGCGCGGGAGAATACCGACCCGCGCGTGCATGCGGCCTTCACGGTAGATCTCTTGATAAGCGCGCACAGGTTCGCCCGAACGTACGATATCGTGAACCGTGGTCACGCCGCGCTCGAGACACTGGTCCAAGGCGAAAACGATGCCGTCTTTGAGCTGGAGGTAGTTGAATTCGGGAGCGACCTTTTTGAGGATCAATTGCGCGCGCTCGTGGAGCTCGCCGGTAGGCTCGCCGCTTTGCGCGTCTTTATGAATCGCGCCGCCCGGCGGGTCGGGCGTATCGCGCGTGATCTTGGCTGCCGCCAACGCCTTGGAGTTGCCCACGGTGATGTGCGCGCCGAAAGACACCGAAACGAGATGATCAGGCAGGGCGCGATCGAGGTCGTGCCTGTCGGGAAACCGCTTATCCTCGAGGCGGAAATCTTGCATCGGGCTCCCATGCGCGACGATCCATGAGCCCTTGGGCGCTTCGGCTGCACGAGTGGCGAGACGTTCCAGAATGTCAGCGATTGAGTGCACGTCGGTGTAAAAATCGCGGCAATCGACGAGTTCCATCTCCGCCGTGCCTTTTTCCGATAGATGCACATGGGTGTCCGTGAGGCCCGGGATTGTCGTTCGGCCTTTGAGGTCGACGGTCTGAGTGTCAGGTCCGGCGAGACGTCGCACGTCGTCGGATTTTCCTGTGGCCACGATGCGCCCGCCGGCACAGGCGAGCGCTTCGTAAGTTGTGCCGTCGGCTCCGAAGCTGCGGATCTTTCCGTTGAACAAAATCAAATCGGGATAAGCGAGCGTTCTCGGCTTCATTAAGTGTTTCCTCCTTGCTCGTTTCAGCCACTTTGGCTATAAGTCGCTTCGTTGCTTGAAGTCAACAGCTAGGGGTTTAGATCGGAGCGTACTCTTAACGTCAAAGCCGATTCCTCGCTCCGCGCGGAATGAACGTAAGGGTGTCATCCAGGACCTTCGGCTGTCACTTTGAGCGAAGCGAAGAGTCTCAGGACAAGCTCCATGAGGGGCCTTGACCAAATTGAACCCCTACTAAGATTGGAGGATCTCAAGAATGGCGCAGCAGCCTTTCAATTGGCCTAACAAGGCGCGGATCGCATTCGTGCTGGGCATTGCTTTCGAAGCCTGGGACCGAAACAAACCGTCGCGCGGCGGAGCCTTGCAGTCGCCGCTCCCGGCAAACGCGCTGTGCAAGCGCGATTATTCCACGGAGACCTTTCGAGATTTCGGCGGAAAGATCGGTGTCAGACGGCTGCTCGACATTTGCGACAAGTACGACCTCAAAGTGAGCATGCCGATCAACGGCCTGACCTGCGAGTACTGGCCCGAGCCGGTGAAGTACGCCCATGGCCGCGGTCACGAAATGGTGGCCCACGGCTGGGATCAGGGCGAATATCTTTACATGCTCACGCGCGAACAGGAGCGCGAAAACATCTTCAAGACGGTCGAGGCAATTACCAAATTAACTGGAGAACGACCCACCGGCTGGTCCTCTCCGGGGGTCCGATCGACGGATAATACGTTGGAGCTCAATGTCGAGGCGGGTCTATTATACAACTGCGATTACCATGACGATGAGATGCCCTATTCGCGAAAAATAGGCGGCAAATTGCTCGTCATGATCCCGCACCAGTATACGATCAACGACCACCGGATGGAGGAACAGGGAACACGCCACGACTTCTTTGATAAGTTTAAAGACGAGTTCGACTTCCGCTATAAGATCGGGACTGAGAACCCGACGATGATGAACGTGATCACGCACGGTTATTTGAGCTCGCGCGTTCCGGCGATCGACACATTTGAGCAGATCATCAAATATGCCAAGGGCCACAAAGATGTCTGGTTTGCGCGGCGCGGGGACATCGCCGCGTGGGCGAGAAAGTATTACGAGGGGCTATAGCTGATTCGTTCAAACTCTTGCATTCGAGTTCATCGTTTATCTGAAAAGCTTACCTTCTCTTGATGAATAGCCGTTGCATCAGATTATCCCACTCGGCGAACTTCTTTTCCGCTTCGTCCAGTGAGTACTTTTCGTCGATGTAGGACTTCTTAAACTTCTGCTCTAACGAACCAACATCTTCGCGCGGCGACCACAGACCACCCTTCATGATCAACTGCTGGCCTTCTTTGGAGTGAAGATAATCGAGGAATAGAAGACCGGCGTGGGGACGGGGCGCCTTCAGAGTCAACCCGGAATAGCCGACGGTGGTCACGACCGGCTCTAACGGGCGCCATTCCACCGGAGCGCCTTTCTGTTTTGCCGTATGAATGTTGGCGTCGAAGATGGTGGGTGATAACGGGACCTCGCCCGAGACGACCAGGCCCGCCAGCGCCGCGCCCGACATGTTTTGTACCTGCACTTCTTGATCCGCCATCTTTTCAAGGAACTCGCGTCCCATGACATTCAGCGTGTTGCCGATCCACCGAGTCCCTGTGGTGGTACTGACGATCGACATCTTTCCTTTCCATTTCGGATTGAGGAGATCGCTCATCGTTTTCGGCGCCTCCCCTGCAGGAATCAGTGAAGTGTTGAACCCCAAGCTGTTATACGTCTCGTAGTGCCCGATATAGTAAAACCCGTTTTTTCCTTTCGCTTTGACCTCATCCGGATAATGACGCGCGTCCGCGGAGGTGTATTCTTGAAACACGCCCTCCCGTTTCATGATGGCCATCTGTTCGGAGGTCGTCGCAATGACGTCCGCGATATATTGGCCTGCTCCGATCTCCTCAAGTGCCCGCTTGATCAAGTTCCTGCCGTCGCTGCGCCATTCCGACACTTTGATGAACGGATATTTCTTCTCGAACTCCCTGGCGATCGTGCGAAACCAAGTATGCGAGTCGTAGAGCGTGAACTGGCCTTCTTTCTTCGCGCCTTCGATGAGGATCTTTTCTCTATCAGCTCCCTGGTAGAGGCCTAACTGTGCGGGTGACAGGGGCGCACTCGCTGCAAGTGCGCTTGTGGCGGCGAATGTCAGGATCGCGATGCTGATTAGAAAACCGGCCCTTTGAATAACTCGAAGCAGGGACATGGTTGCCTCCTTTGTCGGATCTATCGACCGCCGGATGCTATGAATTATGGCCACGGCTGTCAATCCAAAACCGACCAGAGTACGGCTCATCTCGTACCCGATTTCCATTTCGTCCAACTCCCGCCGGTGGGCGCCGTACGAGAATACAGGACACACACCTGTTACTTTTCCGCATAATCCGACACTGAGGAAGCCAAATGTCCGAACGAAGCGCAAAGTGATTGGCATAGCTCCTGCTCCAGGGAAGAAATATGTCGGCAAAAATCCTGCTGGTTGAAGACCACCTGCAGAACCGAAAGAATATCGCTTACTTCTTGCGTACAGAAGGCTATCAAGTAAATGAGGCTTGCAGCGGAAAAGAGGCTATCGAACTTTTGAACAACGATCAATTTGACCTTGTTCTGGCAGACATAGTTATGCCGGAACTCAACGGGCTCTATCTTTTACGACACCTTCGGTCGGCTGCTCCGGCGATTCCGGTCGTCTTGATGTCGGGGCATTCCCTCGATCCCCAACAAATTCTCAAGGAAGGCGCAACGGATTTTATAACGAAGCCGCTTAAACTTGATGAGTTATTGGCGAAGCTCAAATCAGCTCTGAATCGACGAACTCTTTAGTATCTTAATGTCCGATCGTTTCTCACCTCTGGCCAGCGTACCTCGACAGAGCCGTGAAAACAGCCATTACTCTGGCGTTTTAGCCATTGATTGCGATGTTCGATACTTAAAGCGGGACAAATCTCATAAATGAGACATTTGCAGGATTGGCTCAATCGATGGAATGTCGATTTGTCCTCTGTTGCGCTTTTGATCCTTCGTTCGTCTAACGTTGCAGAAAGGAGTACTGCCGATGAAGGCCAAGTTCCTAGCGATTTCCATGCTGGTCGTTTTA
>DASQUN010000337.1:0-3146 GCA_035641275.1 Candidatus Udaeobacter sp.
GCGCGCAGTATTTCGACCGGTTCTTTTGGAGTTCCTGGCGGTAAGATAGACGGCGTGCCAAATTGCCGGAACACGCGCACCATGTGCAGGAGCTTTCGCTCTCGCTCGGACTTCGCAAAGCTCTCGATCTCAGGCAAATTCGAAAAATGATGATGTTTCAGCCCCTTCGGAACTTCCATGATGACATGCGGGACAACGGCACCGCTCTTTAACAGCTCCACGTTGCGCGTTAGCGTGGTGTCCGCGTTATTGATCCGGGCGTCGATTTCGCCGCGAGCCAGCGCAGCGTCAAGCTCGGTTCCGGAATAGCCAACCACGAAACTGGGCTCTTTGATGCCGATCAGATACGAAAACATCCGACCGACGAAGTAAATGGAATGACCCACGGCTTGCGCTCCGATTCTGAGCTTGGGAGCCGAGCGAAGATCATCGACGGATTTCACGCCCGCTTCCCGCCGGGTCAGCAGCACCCAGTGATAGGTGCTATGGGGCGAGCCCAGGTAGATGAATTTATCGAGGTCGTACAACACTCCCTTTTCGCCGAGAACGGCGTTGGCGACCAGGGCTCCGCCGATGCGTCCGATGGTGAGTCCGTCGGGTTTGGCGTTTTTAAATACATGATTGGCGGCCTTGATACCTCCTCCGCCGGGCATGTATTCGGACACGATTGTCGGATTTCCCGGAATATGCTTTTGCAAAAACGGCATCATCGAGCGGGTCAGCATGTCCGAAGAACCTCCGGCCGAGGTGCCCTGAAGGATCGTTATGGTTTTTCCTTGATAGAAGGGTGCTTGAGCATTAGCGCTAACCGCAGTGACGCACAAAAAGGCTAGTACGGCTGCGCTCAACTCCAGGCTCATTGACTTTCCGCTACGGCTTGCTTTGGTTGCCATGTCGACCTCCAGATCAGCGCGTCGGTAACGGACCCGCGCCGACCAACTTATTGAAGACTTCGATCACTTCGGGATCACGGGGAATTTCTTGAATGGCTTTCTCATGATTTTCCGGCAGCAGCGGCGTCGGATCGTCGCGCGTTACCTTTTTGTATTCCTTTTTAAATTCAGGATCGAGATAAGTTTTTCGGAAGGCTTGCTGGAGAATGACGACCCGCTCTTGGGGTATGCCCGGAGGCGCGACGAACGGCTGCCCCGTGACTCGAAAGGAGCGTTGTAAGGAGACTAGCTTGCGCCCAAGTTCCGACTTTGCCAGAGTTCCCAGCTCTGGGAGTTTCATGAACTGCGGGTGCTTATCGCCCTTCGGGACTTCAATAATGGCATGAAAGTCCACGAGATGTTTTTTTAGCCAATCCGGGTTTCTCCTGAGCACGGTGTCGGCGCTCGTAGCGCGGGCGTCGATCTCACCACGTATGAGCGCCGGATCCAGCTCGGCTCCGCCGTAGCCGGTTACGAACGTCGGCTCCTTGATTCGCAAGATGTAAGCAAACAGGCGACCCTCGTTATAGGTCGAAAAGCCGACAGACTGGCCGCCGATTCGAAGTCCGGAGGCGGCACGAAGTTTTTCCAGGCTGTTCAGTCCGAGTTCGTTCCTGGTGACGAAGACCGCATGATGACTGCTGAAGGGCGAGCCTAAGTAGAGAAACTTATCGAGATTGTACAACACACCTTTCGTTTTCAGGATGGCGGCGGCAACCATACCGTTACTCACGTTGCCGATCGTGAGACCATCCGGCTTCGCCGAGGTGAAAAGATGGTTCGCTGCCTTGCGGCTTCCCCCTCCGGGCATGTATTCCATCACGACGTTCGGATTGCCAGAGATGTATTTTTGCAGAAAAGGAACAATCGTTCTGGCCCGAATGTCGCCCGTACCACCCGGGTCGCGACCTTGAATGATAGTCAAGGTTTTACCCTGGTAGAATGGCGTCTGCGCAAAAACCGGCCTGGGAATTAATAAGAATAGGGCCGCAAGAGCAGCCGTCGATAATTCGGCTGAGATTATTAAGCGGCGTGTCTTTGTTTCCATCTAAGTCCTCCTTGGCAGTCAGATTGCCTCATGGCTTGGGGACCGGAGATGAATATTCGCAGGATGTCGCTAGCAGGGCCGATAAACTATACCTCCAGCTGATTTTGTTCCTTCAAGAGATCAACGACGTTACTTGAGTATTTGCTTCAGCTTCGCGACCAGCGCGGGCTCCAGATCGAAAATCTCTTTGACGTTTCGCTCCAGCCCTGCACCATCGTCGGGATTAATGTCCAACTTGGCGGTCTTGGCTTCAGCCAGTAACTCTGGGTCCTTCATGGTTTCCGTATACGCTTTACGCAGGAGCAGCACCCGCTCTTTGGGTGTGCCTGGCGGCAGAAAAAAGGGACGGGTCGTGGGACCATGGACCCGAGTGACCACCTGAAAAAGTTTTCGCGCCTCGTCGGTCTTCAGAAAATCAAATGCGATCGGGATATTGGGGATCTCTGGATGTGCTTTGGTTGTCGCTTGAAGAATGATAACCACGTCTTTCGAATCCAGTTGCTTGCGCCAAGTTGATTTGAACGACTCCCAGGCATTGCAAACCCCGTCGACTTCGCCGCTATCGAAGGCAAGGCGAATTGGACCCGTGCCCTTATATCCGCTAACCACCCTGATGGGGAGACCTAATGTGGCTTCGAGGAGCTTGGGAATATCGTCGGTGGCACCACCTGGAGCCACGCCTCCTAGCTTCACCGGTTTTTTTGAAGTCATCCAGTCTTTGAAGCTCGTAATGCCTGTCGTTTTGGACAAGCCGATCAAGAAATGATCCTGAGCAGGAACCCCTAGGTATTCAAATTTTCGGGCATCGAACTCGATGGCTGGATTTCCAAGGAGCTGCTGCAAGAAAAGACCGCCGAGAATATGGCCGATCGTGAGCCCGTCCGGTTTGGCGGCGTTGTACATATAATTCGCCGCGATCACGCTTCCGGCGCCGGTCATGTTCTCAACCACGATAGTCGGATTACCGGGAATGTGCTTTCCCAGGTGACGGGCGATTACCCGCGCATAGAGATCGTAACCGCCGCCAGGCGCGAGCCCGACGATAAGACGAATCGTTTTCCCCCGATAAAAAGGTTCTTGGGCGTGGGCCGAAACGACCCATGTTGTAAGGCCCAACAAGGCACCCATCGCCAGCAGCGGAATCATTCTTCCTGCACGCATATTTT
>DASQUN010000338.1:0-3986 GCA_035641275.1 Candidatus Udaeobacter sp.
GAGGCAGGTCTATATTCGAGAAGGCTGCTGGTATTGCCACTCCCAATACATCCGCCCGGTCACCGGCGAAGATCAACGCTGGGGGCCGGTTTCTCAGGCGGGAGAATACGCCCATGACGTGCCCCATCTGTTTAGCACCAGTAGAATCGGACCCGATCTGACACGCGTGGGCCTGAAATACAGCGACCATTGGCATTTCGCCCACCACTGGAACCCGCGCTTGGTGGTGCCCGACTCGAACATGCCCTCCTTCCCTTGGCTCTACGAACAGATCACGGTCGGGCTCGAGGAAAAAGACGGGAAGCTCGCCTTTAAAGACGATTCCGCTCTGCGCAAGATGTTTAGCTTCAAAGAAGGAACAGAGATCCAGATCTTCCCTAACACCGATGGGCTCGCTTTCGCTCGGGCGCGGGATGGAGTTCCGGTGCTAAACTTCGAGCCGTTGCCCGAGCCGCCAAAGACCAAAACAATCACGATCGTGGTGCCGACCCGAGAGGCGGAGGGATTGGTCGCGTACATCCAAAAGCTCGGCACAAATCGCGGCCAATGGCGCGATCTCTTCGAGCCTCAACGGGTTTTCGTCAGCCAGTTCTCCATCCCGGAGTCGGAGGACTGGATCGCTCAGGGCAAGGAAGTTTACCTCAGGCGTTGCGTCGGTTGCCATGGCGAGAAGGGAGACGGCAACGGTCCGGCAGCGACGTTTCTGAATCCCCGACCGCGGGACTTCAGGGACGCGGTCTTCAAGTTTCGCGTCACCCCCTCGGGAGCCCTGCCGACCGAAGGCGATCTCTACCGGACGATCACGCGCGGCATTCGCGGCACGGCGATGCCTCCGTGGCACGAGATTCCGGAGAAGCAGCGCCTGGCAGTGATTCTGTTTGTCAAGACTTTCTCACCGGCCTGGAAAGACAAAAACTTGAAAGAAGCGCCGGTCAGTATTCCCGATCCTCCCGCGCCGAGCGAAGAGCTGATCGCTCAAGGCGAAAAACTCTATATCAACGAAGGCAGGTGCTGGAACTGCCACGGCGGCCCTGGGATGAAAGACGACAAACCGTTCACCTATCCCTGGGGCCGCGGCCCGTCGGCGCCGACATTGAAAGACGATTGGGGATTTCCCTTACTCGCGACGGATTTTACCACAGGGATATTAAAGTCGGGACCCGACGTCACCGATATTTTTCGGACCATGAGCACGGGACTGAACGGCGCAGCCATGCCGTCATTCGCCACCAACCTAACGGATGAACAGCGCTGGGCCATCTCCTATTATGTGCTGAGCCTTTCCGCCTATATCGATCCGTTGCACCAAAAGAAGCTCCAGATCTCGGAGCGGGTGAAGGCTGCCCTCGATGATCCGAAAGTAAAGACGCCGACCTGGCGTGCGGCCTTCGATCCGTCGAAGGCTGAAACGGCGGTCGCGGGGCAAAAGTCCAAAAACTACCTGCGGATTGCGGAGTAATCTTTCATGTCATTTCGAGCGCAGCGAGAAATCCTTGTTTCGACCAGAGGAGAAATCTCTCTTAGATCCCTCGCTTTTGCTCGGGATGACAACCGGACGGCTGCGACTTTGCGGCGCGATGTTTCGGAGTAGAGCCATGCTCGAACTAATCACGTTGATAGAATTCATCGTCGCCTTTCTCATGGGACTTGCCGCCTGCTCGTTTCTCTTCTGGGGAATTCTCGACGGCGCTTTCAACAATCTCGAGGATATCAAGCACCGAATTCTGGAGATCGAAAAAGATGAACCATGAACATCGCGGCTCGGACGAGCTTGAACACTACGCCGGCGGCGAGATCCAGACGCGCCACGGCATCATCAACCGGTGGCTCCTGGGGCTGTACGTCGTGCTCTTCCTCTGGTCGATTTGGTATATCATCGGTCCCTTCGATGGATGGCGCCCGAAGTTTGAATTCTGGGGCTGGGGAGGCTTGGGGGCCGGATTGTCCAGCAAGGGCGCGGAGGAAGGCGTGGGAGGGCTCCAGCTCATCGGCGTGATCGCCCTTTCGATTGTTTTCATTTCCATCTTGGGCTTCTTTGCCTGGGTGGCGATGCTAGCGCGGAGAAAATAAACGTGATCGTGATCGTCACGCTCTATGAGTCACGAAATCAACCGGAGTGTTTTTTGCTGAAACCGTACTGTTCTAGTCGCGAAAGCTGACAGCAACATGGATCTCGCCGAGAAAATTGTTTTTGCGCTTGTCTGGGTGGCGTTGGCGCTGCTCGCTTCAGACGCCGTCTTCAACCTTTTCAGCGCCGTGACCCAAGGCTCGTTTCGTTGATCGCTTGCGGCGTCCCTCGCCGAGCAGGCCATTGACCAGGAACAAGATCGCCAGTGCGTACGTCGTGCTCCCGACGGCGAACATGACGATGCCGCCGCCGATTTGATCTTCCCGCGGCGTCAGATCCCACAGTCGCAGAGCCGTCTCATAGTGCGGATAGAGAACCTCTCGCGAAAGGGCGATCAGCCCGGATAGCAATGTGTCTTGGGTAGCGGCCAAGAACAGATACAGGATACGTATTCCGTATTGAATCGGCACAGGCCATGAAACTGGCTGAATCACCGGCCACCAGAATACCAGCGCAGTGAGGAAGAAAAGAACGTGTTCCAGATCGTGAATCCACCGCACCCGCAAAGCCGCGTCGTAGAAAGCCGGATAATGCCAGGCCCAGAGGTTGACAACGTAAAGGCCCCAGGCGACGGGCATCCAACCTAAGAAATCCCGCATCCGCCGGATCGCGGAATGGCGGTTCAAAAGATTGCCCACCTGCAGCCGCGAACTCCCACCCAGGCCCCACATCAAAACAGGAACCGGATGAGCAAGCAGGACAAGCGGCGGCGCAACCATCATAAGCAGTTCGTGCTGCACCATATGAGCGATCAGCAGGTAAGAAGCGAGGTCGTCGATCGGCGATAATAACGCAGAGCCGATAGCGACTAAGGCCAGCGCATAAAAAACGATTTGGGAGAATTTCGCCTCTCCACCCATCTTTTTCAGCCGCAGCCAGCCGCGAACGTAAAGGCTTCCAAAAATAAGCAACACGGCAATGACATCCCAACGCCAATGCCAGTCGGTCAGCAAGTTGTCGCCGGCTGCCACGTGCGCGTAAGCCGACGCCGTGAACCAAGTCAAAAACAATATTGCGACCCAAAATGTGATCAAGCTTGTCTTTCCCTTGTGGCGGTCGGCACGCGGTACGTGGTCATTCCGACCTTGCATATCACAATCCGAAGACGCTCGTCATTCTTACGCCGTCGCCAGCGAGGCACTGGCTCCTTGCTTTTTTCGATTCCGCCGCTACCGGTTTTGGCGAATTATTAATGAGTTAGTTCATCAGTATGTGGACACCTGACGTCTATTCGACCGAGGCCCCAGTCCTTCCGAGGGCGGTTAATGGGTCTGTGGCTTGTAGGCCGGCGCCCCGTCCTCTCTCCAAGGGCGGCTATGCCAACAACCCTGACCTGAACGCCGCCTTCACGTTCGTGTGCCCGCGCTCTCCATGACTGGCTTGGGTCGCTTCGTGGCACCTTACTTACGAACTCCTTTGTAAATAAAACGTAATGACGGTTGACATCGGGTTCGGTAACACGTACAGTAAAATTCCTACTTCAGTATGAGGCCTTCTGAAAGAGGAAGTCACAAGCGTTGAAGGTCTTCAATAGTCTCTCCTTGCGAAAACGATCTCTAAAGGACAATCCGACCAGAGCGTGGTTTCAGAAATTATTCAGTTGTCCATGTTCTGCCCCGTTAGCAGTCTAATTCTCAGGGTCAAAGACACGAACATTCTCTCATAGGAGGAGAACATGGCTAGTAAATTGTATGTTGGCGGTCTGCCTTATTCGGTAACCGAAGGGCGACTGCAGGAAATCTTTTCAGCGCACGGAACCGTCGAATCGGCGAACGTGATCGCGGATAAGTTTACGGGACAGTCCCGGGGCTTCGGCTTCGTGGAGATGAGTTCCAGCAGCGAGGCTCAAAAAGCCATC
>DASQUN010000339.1:0-3983 GCA_035641275.1 Candidatus Udaeobacter sp.
TTTCGGCGTTGCGCTGGTGCATGGGCGGATGGCGCCAGCGGAACGCGATGAAGTCATGCGCCGCTTTCGCGATGGGGAGGCGGGAGTTTTGGTTGCGACTACCGTGATTGAGGTCGGCATCGATATTCCAAATGCAACGGTGATGGTGGTCGAGCATGCCGAGCGCTTCGGCCTCTCGCAACTTCACCAGCTAAGAGGCCGCGTCGGCCGTGGCAGCGCGCCGGCCCATTGTTTGCTGGTCGATCGTGCCGCACAGAACGCCCTCGCGGCGCAACGGCTGCGGGTGATGGAGCGGGAACACGATGGCTTCAAGATCGCCGAAGCCGATTTATCATTGCGCGGCCCAGGAGAATTTTTAGGGACAAGGCAATCGGGTCTGGGAGATTTTCGCCTGGTGAACCTCGCGCGCGATGCCCAACTTCTGACCGAGGCGCGCAAAGAAGCCCAGGCCTGGCTCGAACATGACCCAGAATTTAAAAGCGAAGCATCGGCAGCAATGAAACGGATCTTGTTCCATCGTTGGGGCGAGCGTCTGGAACTGGGCGGGGTAGGCTAACCAGGCGCCGCCCCCCGGCTTCTGCCCCGAGGACTTCCAGTTGCGCCGCAAGTGCCGATGGCTTATAAATAGTTGTTTTAGAAGTTTGAGGTAGACCCGAGTGGAGTTTCAACGAATCAAAAGATTGCCTCCTTACGTCTTCAGCATTATTGACGGGTTGAAAATGGAAGCGCGTCATCGCGGCGAAGACATAGTCGATTTCGGCATGGGGAATCCCGATTTGGCTACGCCGCCGCATGTTGTGGCGAAGTTAGTCGAGGCAGCCAGCAAAGCCCAGAACCACCGCTATTCGGTTTCGCGAGGAATCTATAAGCTTCGGGTTGCCATTTCCGATTGGTACAAGCGACGCTACCAAGTGGAAATCGATCCGGACGCCGAAGCCATCGTTACCATCGGCGCCAAAGAAGGACTCTCCCATCTGTCATGGGCTATCGTAGATCCGGGTGACGTAGTTCTCTGCCCCAGCCCAACCTATCCGATCCATCAGTATGCCGTTATATTGGCCGGCGGCGATCTTCGTTGTATTCCGCTGACGACCAGCGAGGGCTTCTTCGGTCATCTCGAAGAGGCGATCAAGCAGACGTGGCCAAAGCCCAAATTGCTCATCATTAGTTTCCCCCATAATCCTACGACGGAGGTTGTGGAGTTGGACTTCTTCGAGCGGATCGTCCGATTTGCACAGGAGCATGATCTGATCGTCGTGCACGACTTGGCCTATGCGGATCTCACCTTCGACGGTTATCAGGCGCCCAGTTTTCTGCAGTGCCCCGGCGCCAAGGACGTTGGCGTGGAGTTTTTCTCGCTTTCCAAGAGCTATAACATGCCGGGATGGCGAGTCGGCTTTGCAGTCGGCAACCGCGATATCATCCATGCGCTGGCAAGAATTAAAAGTTATCTCGATTATGGCATTTTTCAGCCGATCCAGATTGCCGCGATTCAAGCGCTTAATGGACCGCAGGACTGTGTGGAAACTATTCGGCTCATGTATCAAAAGCGCCGCGATTGCCTAGTTGAGGGACTCGACCGGGCGGGTTGGAAAATCAAAAAACCCAAGGGGACCATGTTTGTCTGGGCCGAGATCCCGGAACGGGCGAAACCGATGGGTTCCGTGGAATTCTCGAAGTTCTTACTGCAGGAAGCCAAGGTTGCAGTTTCACCGGGCATCGGGTTCGGCCAATTCGGCGATGAATTCGTGCGCTTCGCGTTGATCGAGAATGAGCATCGCACGAAGCAGGCGGTGCGCAACGTTCGGCGAGCTTTAGGCAAGCTGCTCGACTAACCTTTCACGGTCGAAAATTCTTCCAGCCGCTTTCAAGCGGTTACATGCCACCATGGGATCAGCTAAATCACGCCACAAAATCGGTGTCGGATTGCTTGGGTCGGGAGTCGTCGGCGAAGCGATTCAGGACATCGTCTTTGCGGATCTCCAGGGCGCGATGAGAGACGGCCTTGAGCTCGAGCTTCGCAAGATCTACACCCGAAGCCCAAAAGGGAAGAAATGGTATTCAAAGCGCTCGGCCCTTTTTACAACTAAGGCGGAGGAAGTCATCGACGACCCCGGGGTGGAGATCGTGATCGAGGCTCTTGGTTTCCAGGAGCCCGCACAGCTTGCCACCTTTAGAGACTATATTCTGCGCGCTTTAGAGAAAGGCAAGTCAGTTGTCACTTCGGATAAAGCCGTGCTGGCCAGGTTTGGCAAAGAGATCTGGGCGGCAACTAAGAAGCATGGCCGACAACTGCGTTTCGAGGCTTGCGTCGGTGGCGGTATTCCGATCATTCGCTCGCTGAGCGAGAGTTTTGCCGTAGAAGAACCGGAGGCGGTTTTTGGCATCCTCAACGGCACGTGCAACTACATTTTGTCGCAGATGGAAAGGGGCGGCAAGCCGTACGCCGAAGCGCTCAAAGAAGCGCAGCAGCGGGGATATGCGGAGACGAACCCCGCCTCAGACGTCAACGGCAGCGATGCCGAAGCTAAATTGCTGTTGTTGAGTGCCGTGGCGTTCGGTCTCCAGCTTCAACCTGGCGCGACTTGGCGTAAAGGAATCGAGGAAGTCCATGGTGTGGATTTCCGCTATGCTGAAAGAACCGGTTCGAGCACGATTAAACAACTTGCCGTAGCCAAACGTCAGGGGCAATCTGTCCAAGTCTTTGTCTCGCCCGTGTTGCTGCCGCGGGAAAATTTGCTCGCCAGTATCGACGGCGCGACGAATGCGATCTGCTTCAAGGGCAAGAAGAGTGGCGGGGGACGCACCCGTCGCGATTGTGACTACATGCTGGTGGGTCCCGGCGCGGGCGGTGGCCCGACCGCCGTCGCCGTACTCGGCGACGTGTGCGAGTTGGCCCGCGGCGGGAAGGGCGGCTTCACGGGTCTGCCAAGCCTGATCGAACCGGGAACTCTGAAAGTCCAACAGGAAGAGGAGATCCAGGGCTCTTTCTATCTCCGCTTCCTTGTCAAAGATCGTGCCGGAATCGTGGGCGATATCGGACAGACGTTCGGCCATCTTGGCGTGAATATTTCAGAGATCTGGCAGCTACGACATAGCGAAGAGGAGCTGCGGGACTTGACCGAGAGCTATCGGCTCAAAGCTAATCCGAGAGAGATCTTGCCGTTTGTGATCACGCTGGAGCGCGCAACGGTACGCCAGATGCGCGAAGCTCTGGATTCCATTCGCAATCGAGACTATATCCTAATTGATCCCGTTTGGTTTCCGATATGGGAAACGAAATAGCAGACGGCAGAAACTTAGAGCAACTCTCTAAAGCGGATCTGCAAAAGTGAAGTATATTATCCTGCAAGGCGACGGCATGGCGGATTATCCTCTGGACGTCCTCAGCGGCAAAACCCCTTTGCAGGCAGCTAGGACGCCTAACATGGATTGGCTCGCGCGCCGCGGTGTGTTTGGCGTCGCCCACGTTATCCCCAGAGGTTTTCCGCCGGGTAGCGACGTCGGCAACATGAGCATCATGGGTTACGATCCGGTGGTCTATCACACCGGCCGATCGCCATTGGAAGCGGCTAGCATGGGCGTGGCTCTCGGCCCGAAGGACATCGCGTTTCGTTGCAATTTGGTAACGCTCGGCGGCAGCGGCGACGATACCTTCATGGAGGATTTCACATCCGGGCACATTTCGACCGCGGAAGCGGCAGCCATGATGAGTGACATCGGCGAAAACCTAGGGGGGGACGGTATCGAATTTTTTCCCGGTGTGAGCTATCGTCACCTTATGGTCTGGCGCGACGGCCGGCAGAAGATGAAGACGACTCCGCCCCACGACATCACAGATCAAAAGGTGGCGCGCTATCTGCCGACCGGCGACGGCGCGGATCGTCTGCTCAAATTGATGGAAGCGTCAAAGCCGATTCTCGCGGATCATCCGGTCAACAGGAAGCGGCAAGCCGAGGGACAGCGACAGGCAACTACGATTT
>DASQUN010000340.1:0-8497 GCA_035641275.1 Candidatus Udaeobacter sp.
CGATGGTGACGGGCACGTAGTGGAAGACATTGCGAGCATTTGGAAATACATGCCGCAGGAATATGTCGGCAGAAGTTTTTCGGATATGCGCGGGCGGAGCCCGTTTCCGCCCATCGATCATCTGCACAACGCTAATCGCCACTTTACGCCCAAAGGCGCCTTTGCCAACGTCGGGCGCGAGGGCTGGGAAAGCTTCCTCGAAGAGGTTGGGATCGGCACCACCGTGTTATACACCAGCGCCGGTCTCGCCGTCGGCAAGATAGTAAGCCGTGACTGGGCCATTGAGGTCGCGCGAGCCTACAATAATTGGATTTACGACACGTACCTGCCGAAAAGTAGTCGCTTCAAGGCGATGGGGCTGATTCCGCTCCAAGAGCCGGCAGAAGCCGTAATCGAGCTGCGCCGAATCGTTCGTGACTTGGGCTTCTGCGGCGCGATGTTGCCTTCGATGGGCGTGAACATGCCGCATCTGGGTTCGGACAGGTATTGGCCGATCTATGGCGAGGCCGAACGCTTGGGCTGCGCTTTAGCCATTCACGGCGGCGCTCATGAAGGCCTGCTGATGGATGATTTGACTCCGTATGCTCCGGTCAACGCGCTCGGCCATCCCATGGGGCAGATGATTTGCTTCGCCGGTATCATCTTCAACGGCGTCTTCGACAGGTTTCCGGGAGTTCGCATCGGCTTCATGGAGGCAGGCTCGGCGTGGCTGCTCACTTGCCTGGAACGGTTTACCGGCTCATGGAAGAGCCACGTACAATACGATCCGCGCGGCCGTTTCCTCCAGCTGCGCAAAGGCGAGCAGATCATCGATTACATTCTACGCCACATCGATGAGGGTCGGATTTATGTCGGCTGCGAGGGTGAAGAGCTGACCCTGGCTGAGGCCGTCCGCGTCGCCGGCAACAAGCCTTTCGTTTTTTCCACCGACTATCCGCACGAAGTTGACGCGGCGACGTGCAAACATGAGCTGGAAGAGCTGCGCGAAAACAGTCAACTCAGCAACCAGGACAAGGAAGCGATCTTATTTCGCAACTCACAACGTTTTTACCAACTCGCGAGCAACTAGAAGGAAGTGATTCCATGAGACAAAATAAGTGTAAGATAATCGATGGCGACGGCCATGTCGTAGAAGATCACGCGGCGATCACCGCGCGCATGCCCAAAGAATATCGCGAGCGCTTCGGAGCGGCCCGCGGGCCCTATCCGCCGAACGACCACCTTCATGCGGCCAATGCACATTTTCTTCCGCCCGGGGCTTTTGCCAAGGTCGGCCGCGAGGGATGGATCGATTTTATGGAAGACGTCGGCCTCAGCAGCGCGGTGCTCTACCCAACGAACGGTTTGTCGTTCGGCCGCGTTGTCAGCCGCGACTGGGCCATCGAGCTGGCGCGGGCGTACAACGACTGGATGTCCGACGAATATGTCAGCAAGAGTTCGCGCTTTCAGGCTCTCGGCCTGATCCCCCTGCAGGAGCCTTTGGAGGCAGTCAAAGAACTCCGCCGGATCGTTAAAGAGCTCGGCTTCTGCGGCGCGATGCTGCCAAGTACGGGCGCCGTAGGACAGCAAAATCAATTAGGCGATGAGCGCTACTGGCCGATCTATGAGGAGGCCGATCGTCTCGGATGTGCCATCGGCATCCATGGCGGTGTTCATGACCATATGGGCCTGGACGACATGAGTCCTTATGCGCCGGTCAATGCGCTCGGCCATCCGTTTGGCCAGATGGTTAACTTTTCGGGTATTCTCTTCAACGGCGTATTCGATAAATATCCCAACGTCCGTTTCGGTTTCATGGAAGCCGGCTCCGGCTGGTTCGTCAACTGCATCGAGCGCTTCGAGCGCTCCTGGAATAGTCACGTGCAATACGACCCGCGCGGGCGGTTTTTAAAGCTCCGCGAGAATGAATCGATCACGGACTACATTCGACGCCATGTGAATGAGGGACGCATCTTCGTCGGCGTGGAAGGCGATGAACTGACGCTCCCCTTTGCGGTGAGCGTTGTCGGCAACAAGCCGTTTATTTTTTCGTCTGACTTCCCACACGAGGTCAACAACGACACGTGCAAGGCAGAGCTCGAAGAACTTGACGAAAATCCTAGACTCACGACCGCCGACAAGGACGCCATCCGATATCGAAATGCCGAGCGGTTTTACGGACTGGCGTGCAACTAGCCATCGACGACTTGCCCCGCGAGCTGTGTGTTCCACTTGAGCGTCACGCGAAGCTATTTGTCGGAATGCACTGTTAAGAGCTTTTCTAGACCTACGGCCAATGACATTCAAGTCATGGGCGACGACACGGGTAGGAAATTGCTTTCTAACTCAGACTCAGCCCCCCGTCTACGATTAACGTTTGGCCCGTGACAAAATCGCCGCCGGTCACAAGTCCAACGATCGCTGCCGCTATTTCTTCAGGACCGGCGATGCGTTGCAACGGATAGTTCGCGGCCGCTTTCGCGATCACTTCTGGATACTGCGCCCCGAAATGTTCACTCATCCAAGGCGTATCCGTGAATGCCGGCGCAACGCAGTTCACTCGAACTTTCGGTGCTAAAGCCACGGCTAGCCCCTTTGTCATGTAGATCAAAGCCGCCTTGGCGGTGCCATAGGCCAGAGACGACATTGTCGACGGCGCCAATACACCCGAGATCGACGATACGTTGACCACCATTCCGTGATTTTGCGCCAGCATCGGCGCGGCCGCGCGCACGCAGCGGAAGGCTCCTTTGACATTGACGTCGAGGATTTCGTCCCAAACATCGTCAGTTAAACCTTCGAGGTCCGATAAATCGACCCAGCGCGTGGTCCCGGCATTATTGATCAATATGTCCAGTCGGCCGAATCGATCTCTCACTTTAGCCATCATCTGCCGGACCTCGTTATCGCTTTGAACGTCGGCCTGAAGTGCGACAGCTTTGATGCCGAGGCGATCCATGTCCGCTGCGAGTGCCGCGGCCGCTTTACTTGACTTGCGGTAATGAATCGCAACGCCGCTGATGCCACTCCGCGCTAAAATGGAGATCACCGCACTGCCAATTCCTCCGGCGCCGCCAGTGACCAATGCTACCCTCCCGGCAAGTTCCATCTCTTCGCTCCACTCCTTCCTCAAGCTCAGATTGCAGCCTGTAAACTGAAATCTGAGAAATTTAATTGAGAGTCGCTACATGGAGTGTCGCCGCTCCGCGGTCCTGTTATAGTCGATGACCCATAGATTCGGCAGCTTAACCAATTCTTCAGGATGACCCAGGTACTGAATGGAAACGCCATAACTTTTTTCTGCCGCTTCAACAGATACGTAACCCTCAATGACATCCCAAAGAACCTTCTTCGGGTCACGTGTAAAAGGATCGCCGTAACCTCCGCCCCCGGGTAAGTTGACGTGCACGCTATCGCCCTCCATCAAGTCGATTAACGCTTTCGGATGAGGTCGCTCGCCATTGCTCAAGATCAGCTCGCCAACCGCGCCCGCCCGGCCCCCGACAAGCCCCGGCGCAGGATAAACCGTCCGGTCGGCAATAGAGCTTACGCTCCATTTCCCTTGACCTCGTCGCGCAAATTCTGTCAGCTGCCCCAATCCCCCACGCCAAGCACCCGCGCCGCCTGAGTCCGGGCGCAACTCTCGCCGTTTCAGCACGATCGGAGAAAGACTCTCGATAACCTCGGCGGGAACTCCCGCCACGCCGCTTGGAAATCCTACTGCACTTAGACCATCTTTTGATGGACGGGCGCCGGTACCACCAACCTGAAAGACCGTTAGTGTGAATGGCGGGTTGTGTCCGCGCCAAACGCTCAGCCAGATAGGGTCCGCTCCCGGCGCCATCAAACGGCCGGGGAGCGCGCCGGACAAGGCGGCATAGATCGCGCTCGGAACGAAATGACCGATCACCTGTCGGCTCGCCACGGGCGCAGGATCGAGCGCGTTCAGTATGCTCCCTGGTGGCGCACTCACGTGAACGGGGCGAAAGCTTCCCTCATTATGCGGGACATCTGGACAAATCGCCGCCTTGATGGCGAAGCTGGCGTACGCGTGTGTGTAGTTCAAAACCACATTGATGCCCCGCGTGCTTTGCGGCGACGAGCCAGCAAAATCGATGAATATCTCGTCGGCCGCATGGCGCACGCTACAGCGGATCAAAATCGGCTCTTCAAAGCCATCGCTCCAAGTCTCGCTCGTCCACTCGCCCATGGGTAAGTTCCGTATCTCAGCGCGGACCGCGTTCTCCGAACGGGAGATAATTTCTGTTGCAACCGCATCGATGCTGTCCAAGCCGAATTCTTCCATCATTTCCAGTAGCGCGCGGCCACCGGCATCATTGCACGCCGTTTGCGCGTAAAAATCACCGATGACCTCATCTGGCTGCCGCACGTTGGCGCGCACGATCTGCATGAGAATGTGATTGGCTCTACCGCAGTCGAACAATTTCATGATCGGAATCCGCAGCCCTTCCTCAAAAACCTCGCGCGCCTCGGCCGAGAGAATGCGTCCGCCAATATCCGCGCTGTGACAGGTATTGGCGAACAGCGCCACGAGTCGTCCATTCTTGAAGACCGGGGTCGTGATCGTAATATCATTGATCTGTCCCGCAGTTTGCCAGGGATCGTTGGTAATCAAAACATCTCCCGGCGCCAAATGGTCGGGCGGAAAGGCAGCCAAAAAATGTTTCATGGATGTTGCCATGGCGTTGATATGGCCCGGCGTGCCGCTGATGGATTGGGCGATCATTCGGCCCTGTGCGTCGAACAGACCGCAGGCGAGATCCTGGCTTTCACGCACTATGGTGCTGAAGGCGGTCCGAATCAGTGCATCCTGTTGTTCGTTGGCGACACATAACAGCCGGTTCCAGATGACTTCCAAAGTAACCGGATCTATCCCTTCATTTTTCACGATTGAACTCCATGATAATGTTCAAGTTGCTGTCAATTCTAGCCCACCCGCGTGGACCGATAATCAGAGTCGATTCGCGCTCTTCAACTATGGCAGGGCCGTTGAGCTGGGTTCCTGCCTTCAAACCGTAGCGATCATAGACGGCAGTTTCCGTATACCCCCCGCATTCCGGAAAGTAAGCACGCCGTGAGCCCTTACGCGCGTCAAGTCCCGAGGGTTGGTGAGGCAGTTTCACGCTCATCTCCGGCCGCGGCCCACTGGCAACGACTCGCCAGTTGATCACCTCCAAGGCAACATCAGGCCCTTTGCGGCCATACAAACCGCGATAGATTTCTTCAAAACTGGACGTGATCTGAGGGAGCTGCGCCGCGCTCAGGAATCCGTCGGGTAGCGGCACCGAGACCTCATGTCCCTGTCCAACGTACCGTATATCAGCCGTGCGCTGATAGGTGATATCGGCTGAGGATAGTCCCGAACCCTCAAGGACCCTGCGCCCCTCTTCGGACATCTCCACCAAAAGTCCGTTCGCAAAGTCCCAGTCCAACTCATCCAATCGGCTGTAGGCACTGCGCACGAAATCGAAAGCGAGAGGCGCCGCCAAAAGCCCGAAGGTTGATCCGACCCCAGCGCCGACCGGCGAGATTAACACAGGCAAGCGCAAAATTTCCGCGACCCGGTAACCGTGCACCGGTCCCGCGCCGCCGAAGGCATACATCGGCACGCGACGCGGGTCTTTGCCGCGCTCGCCGAGATGGGCGCGTGCCGCATTCGCCATGTTCTCATTGACGATCTGATGTACTCCCCACGCAACTTGCTCGATGTCCATTTTCAGTCGTTCGGCCAAAGACGCCAGTGCCTTGCGCGCGCCATCGAGATCCAATTGCATCTTTCCGCCGAGAAAATACTTTGGATCGAGATACCCGAGGACGAGATCAGAGTCGGTTACTGTCGGTTCCGTGCCTCCTTGCCGATAGCAAACCGGCCCGGGATCGGCACCGGCACTCTCCGGCCCCACCTTGAGCAGACCCAGGGAGTCGACTCGGGCGATGCTACCGCCGCCCGCGCCAATCTCGATCATGTCAATGACGGGAATCCGTACGGGCAATCCGCTCCCCTTTCTGAACCGGTACACACGATCAACTTCGAACTCATGAGTCTTTAGAGGTTGCCCGTCTTCGATAACGCAGAGCTTTGCTGTCGTTCCGCCCATGTCAAAGGAAAGCAAATCGCGGTGACCCGACAGGATGCCCGCCCGCGCCGCAGCCAGAGCACCTGCGGCAGGGCCAGACTCTAGAAGTCGGACTGGAAAACGCGCCGAAGTTTCCGTGGTGGCGATGCCGCCGCTGGAAAGCATGACGAAAAAACTACCGTTAAAACCAATGCTGTCCAAGCGCTCCTGCAGCTGTGCGAGATAATCCGCAACCCTTTCTTGAACATAAACATTGGCGATTGTCGTACTAGTGCGCTGAAACTCGCGGATCTCAGCCACGACTTCTGAACTCAAAGATACACGCATCTGCGGCGCGGTCTCGGCAACGATTTCCGCAGTGCGCCGCTCATGCGCCGGATTGCGAAAACTGTTCAGATAACAGACACCAATACCTCTAATGCCTTTGTCCCGCAGTTCGGCAACTAAACGGCGAACGAAAGCTTCATCCAATGGCTGCAGCACGCTACCGTCCGCCGCGACCCGTTCTGGAACGTCAAAACGGAGGTGCCGCGGCACCAGTGGCTTAGGCATTTCTAAATTCAGATCGTACAGTTCGTACCGATGCTCGCGGCCGATCTCGACGGCATCGCGAAATCCGGCCGTCGTAAGCAGGGCCGTCGGCGCGCCTTTGCGCTCAATGAGCGCATTGGTAACGAGGGTCGTACCGTGAATCAGTGTTCCGCGCTCTCCTGGTTTGATAATGCCGCCGCTGTCCAGGGCTGGCCGGAGCGCATTCTCAACAGCGAGACTGGGGTCCGCCGGGGTCGTCAGAGTCTTTCCGATTACCGCCGTACCGTCGCCGCCGACTAGCAGCATGTCCGTGAACGTGCCGCCAATATCGATACCAACTCTATACATGCGGGTCAGTTTCGATTCCGCCTCTAGCCCTTCGAAGCACACTCGGAATATTTGGCCCTAACAATCGAAAGTCGAGATTGGAGCCTAATTTTCCGAGAAGAGATCCAGGAGACGTTCGGTCTGATGCGCCGCCGCTGGGCGCAATAGCGGGATTTTGACCCCGGCATCCCGGTACTGTTGAACCCGATTTTTCACCTCATCCGGCGTGCCGCTGGCGGTCATCCCCTCGACATACGAATCGGGGATTGCTTTGATGAGACCTTCCATACCGCCCTCGGCATGGGCTTTTTCGAAGAGCGGGATGTCTTCCTTTCTGATGTAAGGTTCGCCAACGCGCATCTTCGGAGCGGCAATAAAAGAAATCTGAACCGGATCGAGCTTGGTGGCAACCTCCCACCGGACCGCATCCAGCGCTTTGTCGTGATCGTCCTCGATGGAGCAATTGATGATCTGCGCGACTTCGAATGTCGAAAAATCTCGTCTCGCTTTCGCAGCTGACTCTCTGATGACCCTGAGCGCGTTAACGGTATATTCAGGTGAGCACACCGCGTTCAGAACTACCCCGTCGCCGATTTCTCCGGCGAGGCGGAGCCCCACGGTCGCCGTGGCGGGGATATAAAAAGGAATGTTCTCTCGAATCGGCTTCCAGCCGAGACCGACGTTGTCAAAGTTCACGAACCGGCCGTGGTAAGAAACTCGCTCGCCGGTCAACAGGAGCCGCATCGATTCGACGTACTCCCGAAGAACCTCTGTCGGCGTCGCGCCGACCTCCGTGGGTAACGCGTGAACACGCGCGTGGCTTTTCGTGCATGCCCCCGGCGCGAGCGTCATTCGACCACCGGTGAGTTCATCCAGCGTGGCCAGGGATTGCGCCATTACTACCGGACCGCGCAAACGAACGATCTGCGTCGATCCGAGTTTGAGATGCCGCGTTGCGAGGCCGATGGCGGCCAACGAGCTCACGGAATCGCGCATCAGCTCGATGGTCTCTGAAAAAAAAGCCATCTCAAAACCCCGCTCCTCGGCCTGTCGCATGACATCGGCCATTTGTTTAACGTTAGTAAACTTGCCGTAGCCTAAAGCGTATCCGACCCTAGCCATTCAATGTGCTCCTTCCAAGAGGGATCCTGTCTATGCTACTCGATCCTGTTTCTGACATCGCGAAATCATAGCGCGTTTCCCAAGGAATGGCGACTCAGGCGGCAGAGGCGCTGCGGGCCCTTGATCATAGTCCAGGCGCGAAACGAAACCTCATCTTTCCAATGAGTGGGGACGATGTAGTAATCGCTCTGCATCGGACGCAGAATTTCCAGGCGTACGAAGCCGGGCATGCTTTCAACCATTCGCGCTCTTCCCGCGAAGCGTTGCTCGGATTCTGCTACGTGCCCTTTTGACACCCCTATTCGGTTTGACACGACGATCATGTCTCTCTCCCTTTTTGCGCGCGCGGAGGATGAACGGAGAACACCGGGCAAACGGCATTCCGTACAACCTGTTCGGTCACGCTACCCATCAGAACATGGCCAAGGCCGGTTCTACCG
>DASQUN010000341.1:0-3582 GCA_035641275.1 Candidatus Udaeobacter sp.
GCCGATATCACTCTCCCCCATCGCCCCCAAAAGCGCGTTGATCAGCGCATGCAGCAGCACATCGGCGTCCGAGTGCCCGATCAGCCCCTTGGGATGAGGAATTTCGATGCCGCCCAAAACCAGTTTTCGTCCCCGGCGAAACCGATGCACATCAAACCCGTGTCCGATACGGAATTCTCGCGCCATTGTTTTTGGCCGAATTTTCCTTTTGTGACAACGATCGATAAGGGACGAGCCCTCCAGAGCGAGGCAATGCCCTGTCCCTCGTCCTCGCTACGCGAGGAATTTCAAATCGCGGATCTCAGATTTCAAATTTGCCATTTGAGCTTTGTAATCTGACATCCCGAAGGCGCGGCGTTCACTCCTCCAGGCTTCGTCGTGCGCTCGGCCGAACGGCTCAGCCCGATCGACACCGCCTCCTAGTTTTCCTCTGAGCATGAATAATGTTCTGATTCCTATTCCCGCCGAACTGCACCGCGCCATCATCACTCGATAAAAGAAGACAATCAACAATATTTCACCTTTACAAGACCCACAGAGAACCAGGTCTCCTGCGGAAACTTGAATGGCTGGCGTCGGCGGCATGCGTAAGTTATACTCTGGCGCAAGGGAAAAATGATGCGGTCGCACATTATCGTCTTCGTTTTGTTACTTCTCGTCGGACTTCCGCTCTATACGGTGCTCTCAGGACAAGCGCCGTTGGGTAGAGATTATCGCACCGCGGATCGCTCCAGCGCCGGCCTCGCGCCTTCTGCGGAGACGATGCCCGAGGCGGTGGTGCAAGTCTACGCGGCGCGGGCGCTCAACTGGCGCGGCATTTTTGGCGTGCACACCTGGGTAGCTACGAAACCCGAGAATGCAAAAGAATATACGGTGCATCATGTTATCGGTTGGCGCCGGTATCGGAACTTACCGGTGGTCGTTTCCGCCCCGGGGATTCCGGACGGACGATGGTTTGGCAACGAGCCCACCCTCATCGGGCAATTACGCGGCGAAGTGGCGGAAGCAGCGATCCCGAAGATCATCGATGCAGTCGCCACCTATCCTTATCCGAATGATTACAACCTTTGGCCGGGTCCAAACAGTAACACGTTCGTCGCTCATGTCGGACGGCAGGTGCCCGAGCTCAAATTGGATCTCCCGGTTACGGCCATTGGCAAAGATTATCCAATCAATGGATCCATTATCGACCGTACCCCCAGCGGCACCGGCTATCAACTCTCGATGTTGGGCGTGTTTGGCCTCTCCTTGGCTCGTGAGGAAGGGATTGAATTGAACCTGCTCGGCTTGAGTTTCGGAATCGACTTCTCCCAACCCGCCGTCAAGCTTCCGTTCATTGGCCGAGTGGGAATGAGCGAATATTAGCGCAAATTGCTACGGTGCTGTTTCGCACACACGAACGCCACTTATCAACGCGCCCACAAAAGCAATCACTGCGGGAGTGCGATAAGCCTAGCGAAAGCCCGCTATGAAGGCAATAAACGAGAGATTGTCGCCTTCGATTCGGCTACTGAGATTCTTAAGCAAAGTTTGGCCCGTTAGGGCGAGCATCTGCGCGCTGCCAATGATCGCGCTTTCTTCGGCGTTATTTCATGATCGGCCAGGAGCGTCCCTTTTTATTGATGATGTGGAGCGGCACTCCGTATAGTTCCTCTAAGACGTTTCGTCTCAGCACCGCGCGCGTAGCGCCGGAGTGAAGGACCCTGCCTTCTTTCAAAACCAGCGTCTTACCGAACAGCGGAAGAATCTCCTCGATATGATGCGTCACGTATATGAGCGCCGGGATCCTTTTCCGCCGACCCAAATCCTTAAGAGTGGTAAGCAAGTTCTCTCGCGCTCCCGGATCCATTCCCGCACACGGTTCATCAAGAATGATGAGATAGGGCTTGGTCATCCGCGCCCGGGCAATCAAGACTTTCTGCTGCTCGCCTTGTGACAAGACTCCGAATTCTTGCTCGCCCAGGCCGCCACAGCCCATCTGCACCAAGTATCTCTCGGCAAGACGATAATCTTGCCGGCTGGCCTCCCCGCCGAACCCTTCGACGTAGCCGATCTGAGCAAATTTTCCTGAGACGACCGTCCTGAGGACTTTCTCACGAGCCGGAATCTCCGCTAGGAGAGTCGAGGTCACCCATCCGATGCTCTTACGAAGCTCAGGAAGATGGATCAGGATTTTGCCTTTTCTGTAGACCTCACCGCCCGCGTTGGGCCAAAGATAACCGCACGCAAGCTTAAGGAGGGTTGTCTTTCCGGAACCATTGGGACCGAGAATCGCCCAGTGCTCGCGTTGATGGACTGTCCAGTTGATAGAGTGAAGGATCTTTCTTCCAGCAGCGACATAAGAGACGTTGCGAAGTTCAAGCGCTGGGATTTTTCTCATCATCGGGCTCAGTCACGCCGCAGATTTGGCATCAGATACAGATAAAACAAAAAGTCTATTGATGGAAAGAAGAGCGGAGCACGCGGGGCCGGGAACTTTTTTGGAGAGCTAAACGGTATCTTCGGTGAACTTAGGCCGATCCAGACTTATGGAAAATAAGACAAGGCAGTATTGGAGCGGTAGAGTAATGGATTTTCCAATTCTCCATTACTCCAGCGCTCCCATGATCCGCAGCATCAAGTCTACTGTTTGAACCGTGAAAAAACCTGCAGAGCGTTTCTGCTGAAGATCTGCTCTTTCTGTTGCTCGGTCAACCATGGAATGCTTTCGATGTTCGGCCGCACGTCGTCGTACCATTTGCCGGTGCGCGGATCGGTTTTCGAGCCGGCACCGGGACGCTCGGTGCCGAACAGGCAACGGTCGGGACCAACGATTCTGAAGAGGAGCTCCAACGACTCCACGTTATAGAGCACGCTGTCGAAGTAGAGCCGTTTCAGCCTCTCATCGAAGTTCTCCGTATCGTTGGGACCGCGCAATTGCGAACGCCACCGGCCGACTTGATAGGGCACCGAACCGCCGCCATGCGAGATGATAAGCTTTAGCTTAGGAAAATCTTCAAACACTTTCGAATCGACCAGTGACAAGATCGCGATGCTTTCCTCAGTGATAAAGTGACCGTGAAAAGACTCGCGCGGATTTTTGCAGCTCGCCGAGTGAATAAGTCCCGGAATATCCATCGCCACCATCTTCTCATAAAGCGGATACCAGTATTCATTGCCCATCGCCGGCGTTTGCCCATCGCCTTCTCCGGGATCAGGATTGATCATAATACCGACGAAGCCGAGTTCGTTGATGCAACGATCGATCTCGTCAAAGGTATTGTTTACCCCGACGCCGGCGTTTTGCGGCAAACCGCCGATCGCGCGAAATTTTTTCGGTTCCATTTTGACTTGCAACGCCAACGCGTCGTTCACCGCCTGGCAGTACCAGTGCACGATCTTTTCCGGTTTTGTCGAGTGCATCATGGTGTAGGGCCGCGGTGAGATAAAGGCGAAATCCGTCCCGACTTCATCCAGAACTTGGGAATGCTTGTGACCGCGCCACCTGGCCTCTTGTATATGCTTTTCGGTCACCACAGCGCCGCTGGGGCGATGAAACCCCGCGCTGTTGATCAAACCGGCCTGAAACGTTTGGAGTTGTTC
>DASQUN010000342.1:0-4328 GCA_035641275.1 Candidatus Udaeobacter sp.
AAAGCTCATGGCAGCGCTAAAAAGCCAGCCAGCGAGGGCATACGCGTTGCCTGTAACGGGGCCGAACGTGATCACTGTCGCGACGTTTAGAATGGTCACCGGGAATAGAACCAGGCCGCCGATCAGATAAGCGCCAGCCACCCAAAAAAAAGCAGCCGGATAATCCTTCAAAGATCGTTGCCACTGCACTACCGTTTCGAAATCGATCATCTCCTTCAGAGGTGTCCAGCGCCAGGCGAGGGACAAGGCAAGGAGCAAAAAAAAGAACCCGAGAAGTTTACTCAGAGATGCTTTACGGCCCTTTGGGCGCCGCGATCTGCTAACTTTGTCTCCCTTATGTTCCGGTCGACGCCCCATACTAAAACCGTAAACGTCGGCAGAGTATCGATCAAGTATCGAGCTGAGCAAGAATTCCCGCGCATCACGATGGAAAGATTTCGTTGTTTCAATGGAATTGTTACTAGCGCTGTATATCGCGGAATGATCCCCGTGGTAGAGTCAAGATATGGCGCGAAAGAAAACCGCCGGCCTGCTTCTGTATAGGATTCGCGACTCTAGGCTCGAGGTTTTCCTCGTGCATCCAGGCGGACCGTTCTGGGCGAAAAAGGACGATGGCGCATGGTCGATCCCAAAGGGTGAATTTAACGAGGACGAAGAGCCGTTGAACGCCGCCAAGCGCGAATTTCACGAAGAGACCGGATTCTCAGTTGAGGGCAACTTCATTGGTCTTGCCCCATGCAAGCAACGCAGTGGCAAGGTAGTCTATGCATGGGCGCTCGAAGGCGATTGTGATGCCACAGCGATAAAAAGTAATCTTTTCTCGCTGGAATGGCCGCCGCGCTCGGGCAATCGCAAGGAGTTCCCCGAAGTGGATCGAGCTGGCTGGTTTGCGTTGGAGATTGCGCAACGCAAAATCGTACCGGGTCAAATAGGCTTTCTGAAAGAGCTGCAGCAGAGGTTAGAGAGAGACGCACTCTCATTATAACATCGGCACAGAATGCGATAACGACCGCAGTGCGGCAGTTGTGTCTGGATTAGTTGCCAAAGCGCCACGCCGGAAGATCAGCCACGCGAACACCGGCGTCAATCGCTTTGGTCTCGATACGGTCGATACCGGGGTCGGAAATAAGAGATACTTATCCTATCGCAGATGATGGCCGTGTAGCGTCGCCGACCCCTTTTCTCCCCTTCCTTCCCCGAAGCAAAAGCTGGCAACTAATCCTTTGGCGCTGTACCGCCAGCCTTGATTTCTTGGCCTTCGGGACCGAAGCGAGAATTGGAATAGGTTTCCGCCCTGCTGCCCAAGAAAACATAGCCGGTGTGGCTGGGCGCTTCTTGTTGGTAATATTGACCCTTGGGGATTACGACCAACACGCCGGGGGTAATTGATTGCCTCGTCCCGTCCGGGAAATTTATGAAGCATTCCCCTTGGAGACCATAGAAGGCCTGATCTGCCGTATGTCTGTGCATTGGGCCCTTGTCGCCGGGTACACTATGGTGAATCCAGACATGGTAGTTGTCGGAATTGAAAAGTAGTCTTTCATGCTTGCCAGCTCCCGCTCCTTTCAACGCCGGGTGCTCGTTAACGTCGATACGTTTAGCGGGCATAAACACCTCCACTATTATTTTTTAGATAATTTTCTTTGTAGACAATGAGATCGGGCTGTTGGTCTACCTGTCGCTGTTTCCGCTCGCTACTGTTCCATCGTGCTTGGCGCAAACACCTCTGCGAGCTTGAGCAACCGAGGGGTTAGACCCTGTTCAAAAGAATACTGCGCTGCTGTTTCCAATACCCGGCAGTTGGCTTTGATACCGTATTCGACCAACGGAGCCGTGAGCGCATTCTTGGCTTTCGGCGCGAGTCGACCCGTCTCGATGTAGTAATCGATATGTTCCATCCTTTGCTGATTGGCAATGGCATTGGCGCGCTCGAAGGCTTTGTACAGATTAAGGATTGCCCAGGGATGCTGCTCGGCGATTTCCCGTTTGATCGCTACGCAATGGTTGATCGGATAGAGTCCGGTCTTTTTGTAATACCTTATGCCTTCGGCTCCTGGGTCAGGGAACAAAAATCTGATCTCCGGGTGATTCCACAGATCCGCACTGCTGCGGTCGACTAGATTTTGGTTCACGATATAAAGCAGCGTGGCCTGAAGCTCCCCCGAGAGCATCATCGAGCCAATGTCTTTGCCGATCGGAATCTGATGAATCGTTACGCCTGGTGGCGCCTTGAATTCAGTCGCACCACCGTGGCTGTGCTCCGGATTTCGCTCCATCCAAAATTCCATGTCCTTGGGCTCGACACCGAACTCATGCTGTAACACACCGCGAGTCCATAACGCCGCCGTCTGCTGATATTCCGGCACACCGACGCGCTTGCCTTTGAGATCGGCCGGAGCATCAATGCCGGCATCCCGCCGCACCAAGATTCGAGTATGGAATAAACGGCGAGTGGTGAAGATCGGCAAGCCGATCCAACGTTTGTCGCCATGGGCGATGGCGATGAGCAATGACGAGAACGACATGTCCGACAGATCGAAGTCAGCGAAGCGCAGTTGTCGCCAAAACAGCTCGGAAGCATGAACCGGAGACATGATAAGGTCGATGCCATCCGGCTTCACACTGCCATCAAAGAGCGGCCAGGTGCGGGGGTTGGGAGCCATACCAACGCTCAATTGGATGTTCATATCCGCCGCCTAGACTACTTGTCCATGAACCGTCAATTTTCTGTTGGTGACATCAGCCGCGCTACCAATTGCAGCTATTTGATTTGACAACATGGCTTTCTTCTCAGTTGGACTCCAAGCCTTCGCCATTGCGAATTCGGCCTGAAAGTTTTGCCGACACGAGTTGGTCAGCTAATCCTGAGACAGCCGCTTATCGTATGAATGAGAATCCCTTGTCAAGGGAAAGAATCGTGTCGCTGATCAAGCTGCAGATGGTAAAAAACAAAGCTGAAGCGAAGAATGCAACCGTGGGGAACCATAAGAGAGGCGCCTCGATACAGTATCGACCCACTACCGCTCGCAACTGTCAACAAAAGACTTGCCTCCTTTGGTGTTCTCACGCACTATCAAACCGAGAAAAGCACACGCGGGCATTTCGTTGCTTCATGAAGTGAAGAGTTGATGTGCGAGAGATAACCACTGACTTTCGCAAACAGTCAAGATGTAAACAGGCTGTTGAAAAAGATTCGGAATGCTTCGAGAGCCTCAGCATGAACGGAAAATCATCAATGATATCAAAACTCCCCCGTTCGTCCTGAGCCCGTCGAAGGACTCCCAAAGAGTTTTTCAACAGCCTGTAAAGGTCTGACCCCAGGCAATGCTGGTTCGTCGAAGGCTGGGACAAAGTTTAAAATTAACAAATTGGAGGAGATCTCATGTTAGACGGCAAATTGAGAATTGCACCGACCTGTTACCACGTGCTGCATCTACTGCCCGTGATGGCGGCGCACGAGATGAATTTTTTCTACGATGCCGGACTCAAGACCGGTGATGGATCGCTCGGCTATCAGATCCTGCGCGACGCCATGGTGCCCTTCGGTCTGGAGAAATTGGGCATCTCACAGGCGATGAAAGAGAAGTCCATCGACATTGCCTTGGATGTCCAGTCCCGCACCGTCTTCTTTCAACGATCGCGGGGCGCCGATGTATACATCATCGCCGGGTGGCGAAACCAGCATACCAACGCCTGGGTCGGACCGCCGCACATCAAGTCGCTGGCGGATCTGAAGGGCAAGCGGGTCGGCATCAGCGATTTCAATAGCCTTCGTCACTGGGGAATACAGATTCAGCTGCGCAAGGCCGGGTTGGATATCGAGCGGGACGTGGAATGGGTGAGATGCGGCGTCTCGGAACATCTTCACGTGGAGGCTCTCAAGAACGGCAAGGTAGAATGCGCGCCGGTGTCCACACGGACGGCGGAATCGTTGAAGAAGGAAGGCTGCAATGTCCTTGTCGTGCCAAAGGATCAGTACCCGAATGGATTCCCGCAGCGGATCATCGCGGCTACCGGTCGGATACTCGAGGAGCGCCCGGATTTGGTCAAGAACTTTCTCAAAGGCCTGATTCGCTCCTATTGGTTCGTGCGCGATATGCCGAAGAATTTCGAGTTTCTCTATAATCTCGACAAGCGGCTTCGGCTGGAAACGGCGGACCCCGAAGAACGGATACACAATCCCAAACGCTATACGATACCGTTCCTGGAATCCCAGCCTTTTCCCCTCGACGGATTGGCAACGGGATTCGAGGACATGCTGCGGGAGGAAAAGAACATTGGTGGATTGGAGTATGACGTGCCTGCCGTTGCCAGCGTGTGCGCTCAGG
>DASQUN010000343.1:0-4682 GCA_035641275.1 Candidatus Udaeobacter sp.
TGCTGATGCAGCCTTCCGGCAAAGAGTCCAAAAATTGCTCGATATCGGTCACGAGCCACCCGAAGTGATTGAGGCCGTCTCTCGGGCTTTCCCTTTCGTTCATGTCGCGATGCTCGCGATCCGGCAGGATGGCCATGGCCGTCTCTCCGTCCGCGGCCCACCGCACGACCCGGTTCTCCGCTCGTATTCTTTTGCTGGTACTCGACTCACGGAAGCCAAAGACGTTGACATAAAAGTCGAGCACCTCGTCGTTATTCGGAACGCACATGGCGATGTGGCGGATGCTGGGAAACGTGCGCTCGACCCTCGGCGTATGGAAGTCATGAGTCGAAAGGCTGACGATTTGACCCTTGGGGTCGGTCACGCGATAGTCCCCGTGAAACAGGCCGCCCTCTTCTTGGCGAATATCCGTCTGGGCGCCGAAACGTTTGAGCCGCGCTTCGATTTCACGTATGTCTTCGACGGTGATCCCAAAATGGCTGATGCCAAGCTCTGCCGCTTCGTCGCGGGGCTTGAGTATCGAGATATTGTAAAAGCCATCGGTGAGGGCGACGTCTCCCGCGTCGGAGCGGCCGAGTTCGCGCATCGCAAAGTAGGTCGAGTAGAAACGAGCCAGGGTGTCCGGACGTTCGCTAACGATGGCAAGGTATCGAATGCGTGAATTCATGTTCGCTCCTCCTTCCACTCGCCGGGACGTTAGCACCCGACATCACGCGAGTCAATTGCAGTTAATCAGGGGAGTGGCCCTCACGGGACTGACTTATTGCCGCAGGCTGGCAGGTTTTCCTGAGAACTGACAGAAAGCCTGCAGTCAAGGATGGAAAGGGCTCGTCATCGACGTGCCCTGTCTTGACGCGAAGTCGAATCTCCGCGTAGGCTGTTGTGCCATGGAGCATAGAGCTTTGTTCAGAAGATCAAGCATATCCTTCTTGCGCTAAGAGGATCATGAAAAAAAGTTTGGCAGGCACCGCCTTGGTACTTTTCCTCGCTGGTTTTTCTCATCCGGCTTGGAGTCAGGAGGGTACGGGGCTCAAGAGGATGCGGATAGGCATGCCCAACCGGGGAGTTCCCAATCTCGGTTTGATGGCCGCCCAGCGCTACGGTTTTTTTCGCGCACAGGGATTAGACGCGGAGCTAATCGTCATGCGACCGAGCGTTTCTCTCCAAACTTTGATAGCGGGAGACTTGGATTATTCAACCGTTCTTGCTTCCGCGGCGCGCGCCAGTGTCAGCGGTCTTCCTCTCCGCATTGTTATGGCTTTGACCGTGGGCCAGGATTTTTCACTCGTCGTCCGACCCGATATCCGCCGCATGGAAGATCTCAAAGGCAAAACGTTGGCCGTTTCAGGGGTGGGAGAGTTTACCGACGTAGGCGCCCGGTTGGTGCTTAAAAAATATGGCTTGGTGCCAGAGGCGGACGTGAAACTACGAGCCTTGTTTGGAAACCATCCCTTGAGACTGAGCGCTCTCCAAGCCGGACAAATCGATGGCACCGTTATGGCGATGCCTTATAACAAAATGGCGGTCAAAATGGGCTTTCGAGAGCTCGTTCATCTGCGAGAAATCATCAAAACTCCGCAAGGCGGTCTGGTCACTACGATGCAGAGAATCCGCAGCGAGCCGGACTTGGTTCTCCGGAGCATAAAGGCAGCGCTCATGGCCAACCGTTTTCTAAAGGAGAACAAAGGCGAGTTCGTGAAACTTCTGGCAAAGGAATCCGGCGTGCAGGATCAGGCGGTAGCCAGCTTGATCCACGAAGAAGTCATCAAGCTGTATTCTGACACCGGCCTTGTTTCGGATGAGGCGATGCAGGAATTCATCGCCACCTCTAAGGAGACACTAAAAGTTTCTCGAGAGGTTTCGAGCTCAGAGGTTGCCGACTTCAGCTTCGCACGCAAGGCGGTCAGTGAACTGAGGGAGGGGAGGTAACCGCACTTTATGACCGGGATTCTCCGAACAAGGAGCGCACGATGAATCGGATGAGACGAATCGCACTCGTTTATTGGGTCTCTTGCACCTTGATCTATACAATGACGGAAAATGCTTTTCCCGCTGAGAGCCCCGACAAACTGACCCGCGTCCGCATGGGCCTAGCGGCCAGAAGCACCACGTCCATGCCCTTTTTCGTCGCCCGGGAACGCGGTTTTTTCCGCGAGGAAGGTTTGGAAGTCGAGCTGATTGTGATGCAGGCGATCCAAACCATTCAGGCGACGTTGGGGAAAAGCACAGAGTTCGCTTCTGCAACCGGATCCGCAGTTAGTTCCGCCGTCAGGGGCGCTGAAGTCAGGGTGATTTTGGCCGTAACAGACCGGCCGTCATTTGATCTCATCGTCCAGCCCAATATTACCAGCGTTCAACAATTGCGCGGAAAAAAAATCGGCACCGGCGGTGTCGGCTCTTTGGCGGAAATACTCGCGCGTCGCGTTTTGCTAGCCCATGGGGTTCGCCCCGAGGAGGTTGCCATTCTCGCGACCGGTCCCAGCCATGTAACTTATTTGGCGTTAAAAGCGAAAGTCATTGACGCTGCGCCGCTGCAGATGCCTTTAACTTTCACTGCTCAAGATGAAGGCTTTCGCAAACTCGTCGACGCGGGGGCCGTTTATCGATCCGTGCAGGGCGGACTTGCGACAACCACAACCATCCTCTCCGAGCGACCCGAGCTGGTGACTAAGGTTGTTCGTGCCATGCTGCGTGCGATCCGCCTGATCAAAACCGACAAGCAATATGCCGTTAACTTTATCAAGGGACCTTGGCTGGACATCGGCAAGGACCCGGAAAGGATTGCGACGCGGGTGTATGATATTGCGGCTCCGGCGCTCTTGGAGAACGGAGCGGTGGACGAAGATATTCAGCAGCAAATGATCGCCGATGCTGCGGAGCGAATTAAGCCCGCGCAGCCGGTGCGTCCCGAGCAGGTGTTCGACTTTCGAATCGTCAAGAAAGTCAGTGGGGATTTGCGATGATAAATCGGATTACATTGCCGATTGCTCATGATTTGAATTACAAAAGATTTTTATCTCCTCCGCCTGGCGTGGCATGGAATCTCGTCGTGAGCCGCCCCGAGGCGCTGCAGAAATTTCTCCCCGCCGAGATCGCGCGCTAGGGAAAGTGGTGCGCGACACCACATACGAAGCAATTGAGACGTAAACCGTTATGCCTTCGTGAGAAACGCGATACGTTTCCTCGCGGCCTAGGTTAGGAACGGTGCAAAAAAGTTGACCCGAGCCCTATCTGACCATTGACCAAACTAGGAGACACGTGATGGACATGATTGATCGCAGTTTGTCTGAAGAGCAGCGGCTCATGCGGCGGAGCTGCCGCGCCTTCGTGAACGACTTCGTCATCCCCTTTATCCGAGCCAATTGGAAGCGCGAGTGGTTGATGGAGCCTGAACAGCGCCTGCCACGCGAGATCCTCGAGGCGGCCGACCGGATCGGCATCCGCACCCTCGCGGTCCCCGAAGAGTTCGGGGGCGTGCAACTCGATCCCGCGACCGAGGTGCAAACCTTCGGAAGAGATCGCACGCGGCGATTCGGGACTCGCCGACAAGCTGGTGCAGAACTGGAAGGTTTCGGTATTCCTGCGCAACCTCGCGCCGCGTCATCTGCAGGAGCGCTGGTTTCCGCGCCTGGTTGAGGATCCCGGCTTCCTTCTGGCGCACTGCCTCACGGAACCGCGCGGGGCGTCGGACCGCTGGCCGCCCTACAACGTGCCCGAGGCGGCGATGCACACGAAGGCCGTGTTGGAGGGCGACGAGTGGGTGATCAACGGACGCAAGCGGTTCATTAGCAACGGCTATGACGCGAGCCTTTATGCCGTCTACGCTAACACCAAGCCGGGTGTGGGCATGCTGCAGGGCACCTCGAGCTTTCTTGTGCCGCGTAACACGCCCGGGCTCACGGTCAGCCGGTGCAACGAGACAATGGGCGGCCGCTTCATGAACAACGGCGAAATCGTGTTCGAGGAGTGTCGCGTGCCCAAAGACCATCTACTGGGCGAAGGCGATGCTCTGGGCAAGGCTGGGATCTATTTCCGCCCAGGCAAGATCATCCAGGCGTCAAAGAACCTGGGCGTCGGCGTGGCTGCGTTCGAACGAACCGCCGAATACGTCCAGAACTATGTCCAGGGTGGACGCACGCTGATCAAGCATCAGGCCGTCGCCCTGCGGCTCGCCGACATGGCGACCAAGCTCAGCGCCGTGCGTGCCCTCCTGTGGGAGGCAGCGCGCGCGGTCGACGACGGGGCGGCGGACGGCGACCAGCTCTGCAACATGGTCAAAGTATTCGCCTCCGAGGAAATCTTCGAGGTTTGCAAGCACGCCATGGAGCTCCACGGCGGCAATGGCGTGATGCTCGACTTTGGCATCGAGAAGCTCTTCCGCGACGCCGCTGTCTTCCTGCATATGGACGCGACCGTTGACATTTCGCGTTTCAAGATCGTCAAGGCGATGTTTCCTCATTCGGCGGGGGCGTACGCGGGACCCGAGCAGTGAGCCTGTTACTATCGAGACAATGCGTCAGGTCGCGAAGCGGGCGGAACGTACACACTGCCGGACCACTAAGCTTACGCGGATGATTTTGGCGGCGAAAGTATGCGCTAAGGCCGGGAAACATTAGAAAAAGGGGATCAGAGGAACCAAAGGTAAACAGGCCGTTGAAAAACTATAAGTTCACCCTTCGAGG
>DASQUN010000344.1:0-8179 GCA_035641275.1 Candidatus Udaeobacter sp.
GCTCTATTTTCGGGTGCTGGAGCCGAATCAGGCGGTAAGGGAAGTGGAAAACTACCTCTTTGCGACGTCCCAGCAAGCCCAGACAACGCTGCGCAGCGTCTGCGGTGAGTGCCAGTTGGATGAACTGCTCGCCGAGCGCGATAAGATCAACGCGCAGGTCCAGACCATCATCGACCAGAACACCGATCCATGGGGCATCAAGGTCAGCCAAGTGGCAATCAAGCACATCGATCTTCCTCAGGAGATGCAACGGGCTATGGCCAAACAGGCGGAGGCGGAGAGGGAAAGACGCGCCAAGGTCATTCACGCCGAGGGAGAATTTCAAGCGTCACAAAAGCTCGCCGATGCGGCAGAAGTCATCAGTAAACAGCCTATGGCTTTGCAGCTCCGATTCCTTCAGAGTCTCGTCGAGGTCGCCTCGGAGAAGAATTCTACGACGATTTTCCCCGTGCCTATCGATTTGCTCACTCCGTTTCTCAAGAGAGATGAGCAGACGTGACGCGGTAACCTGCCCAACGGAAAGTCTTCGACCCGTTTGCGGGTCTGGCGGAAGACATCGACGATGTCGAGGAGATTGAACTCGTGCCTGCGAGACAAGATCGTGTGTACTTCTTTTCATGCACCTCAAAGAATTCGATTACGAGCTCCCGGAGTCGCTGATTGCCGCCTATCCAAGCCGGGAGCGGCAGGCATCACGTCTCTTAGTCCTTAAACGAAAAACCGGTGAGCTGGTTCACAGCGTCTTCGCGGAGTTAGAAAATTTTCTTGACCCCGGAGATCTGCTGGTCCTGAACGATACCAAGGTTTTTCCGGCGCGGCTCTGTGGGATCAAGGAGAGCGGCGGCCAGGTGGAAGTGCTGTTGCTCGAGCCCTTTCCCGCGAACCGCAGCCTTTGGATTGCTCTTGTCGACAGTGCCAAAAAACCGCAGCTTGGCAGCCGGTTGCTTTTTGGCAGCATGGCGGCTGAGGTCATCGGCGATATGGGCGGCGGCCGCTTCGGACTGGAATTTCACCATACCGGTGATTTTGCCAGACAACTGGAAGCTCTTGGCGAGCCCCCCCTGCCGCCTTACATAAGGCGAAATCGCGCAACGGCTGGGCTTGACTGGGAACGGTATCAAACGGTTTATGCCGCAAATTCGGGTGCCATTGCAGCGCCAACGGCAGGGTTTCATTTTACTTCTGAGTTGTTGGAACGCTTGCAAAGGAAGGGAGTTGACCGAGCGCTATTGACGCTTCACGTCGGGCCGGGTACTTTCCGACCGGTGCGTGAAGAGCAAGTCGAAAACCATCGGATGGAAGGCGAGCGGTACGTTCTCTGCGCTGAAACGGCGGACAAAATTAACCGCACAAAAAGGGCTGACCATCGGGTCGTGGCGGTCGGCTCGACGAGCACGCGCGCGTTGGAATGGATCGCCATGCAAAAGGGAAAAGTGGAGGCGGATGAAGGTATCGCGCGCTTGTATATCCGGCCCGGGGATGGGTTTCGCGTCGTTGACGCTCTGATCACCAATTTTCACCTTCCAGGTTCAACCCCGCTGATTCTCATAGCCGCATTTGCAGGCCTAGCGTTGGTGCGGCACGCCTACGCGGAAGCCATTAAGATGAGGTATCGGTTTTATAGCTACGGGGACGCGATGCTCATCCTATGAATTTTTAGTTTCGAATCGCTCTTATTCTCCCTCCCGTTCAAGAGATAAATTGGAATCAGGAATTAGAAAGTCCAAAGTCGTAACCTCTAGGCACAAAGACCAGCGATCCATGGCGGGCAATTTCATACTCGTTAAGAAAGATCCAACGACCCGGGCCCGGCTCGGTCGTCTGATCACCGCTCACGGTGTCGTGGAAACGCCGGCCTTCATGCCGGTCGGTACTCAGGGCACGGTTAAAGCGATTTTGCCGAGAGATTTACAAGCGATGGGCTGCCAGATGCTTCTCGGCAACACTTATCATCTCTATCTTCGACCGGGCGCGGAATTGATTCGAGACTTGGGCGGTTTGCACCGGTTCATGGGGTGGGATGGGCCGATTTTGACCGATAGCGGCGGCTATCAGATCTTCAGTCTCGGCGCGATGCGCAAAATAACCGAGGAGGGCGCACGCTTTCAATCTCACCTCGATGGCTCCTACCATCAACTCACGCCGGAGAAAGTGGTGGAGATCCAAGAGTCGCTGGGCAGCGACATCGCGATGGTGCTCGACGAGTGCGTTCCCTATGACGCGCCGAGGGAATACGTTCAAACTTCCACTGAGCGAACGATTCGCTGGGCGGAACGGTGCGTGAAAGTTCATGCTCGAAAAGACCAGTTGGTATTCGGGATCGTTCAAGGCGGCATGCATGAAGATTTGCGCGAATGGTGCGTGCGGGAGATCACGCCGATGCCCTTGGATGGTCTGGCGGTGGGAGGGCTGGGCGTTGGCGAAGGGGCGGAATTGCTTCATTCCGTGGGCGCGTTCACGGTTGCCTTATTGCCGGAGGATCGGCCCCGATATTTGATGGGTGTGGGACGGCCTGAAGATATTCTCAAAGGGGTGCGCGCCGGCTTCGACCTGTTTGACTGCGTCATCCCGACACGCAACGCGCGGAACGGGACGCTATTTACGTCGAAGGGCAAGCTAAGCATCAAGCGTGCTGAATTCGCCAATGACCCGCGGCCGTTGGATGAAACCTGCGGTTGCTATTGTTGCCGGAATTTTTCGCGGGCCTATTTACGACACCTCTATGCGGCGGGCGAGATCTTGTCGGCGCAATTGAACAGTCTCCATAATCTTTACTTTTACCATCGGCTTATGGAAAGCTGCCGTGAGGCCATTCGTGAAGGCCGATCAGACTTCTGGAATCAGCAATCCAAGTCGAAAACTTTCACTGAGCCAACGATTTGAGGAGGATTCATGACCGATATTGTATTCGCACAAACCGCACCGGGACTCGGCGGGCCGGGCCCGCTGATGACGATCTTCCCGTTCATCCTGATATTTCTGATCATGTACTTGATGGTGATTCGCCCGCAGCAGAGGAAAGCAAAGGAGCATCAGGAGATGCTAAAAAAGCTTAAAAAGAACGATGAGGTAATGACCTCCGGCGGAATTTACGGTAAGGTAGTGGCCCTGGCGGACAATGTGGTGACTTTGGAGGTGGCCCCCAACGTGAGGATCCGCGTTCACCGGCCGCAAATCTCTGCCGTCGTCACAGGCGAGAAGAGTTCAAGCAAGGAGGCAAAGGAATAGAGAGGATGCGACGGGGTGCGCCGATTCGATTAATGTTATTTATCGCCGCGGCGTTGGCCGCGTTGGTGTATTTGACCCCGACGTTCATCGCGAATAGGGAAGACGCGGGACGGCGGGATGTGAAGGATAGTCTGCCCCGCTGGTGGCCCAGGTTTTTGCCGACGGAGCAGATTCACCTGGGGTTGGACCTCCAGGGCGGAAGCCATTTGATTCTCACGGTCAAGGTGGACAAGGCGATAGAAAATAATCTCGAGCGGATTAGAGGCGAGCTCACGAATATTTTGCGGCAACGAGGCATCTCGGGCGTGTCGGTAGAAAAAGTTGAGGGGACTCAGCTCCAGCTGAAAGTTCCATCCGGGAGCGCCGAGCGGGTGCGTGCCGTATTGAAAGGCGACTTCGGCAACCTGACGGAGGCCAGGACTCCCCAGACCAGCGGTGGCATGACGGATTTTTATCTAACGCTCAGCAAGGAGGAAATGCGCGCGCTCCGCGATTACGCCGTCGACCAGTCCCTCGAAACTATTCGCAATCGTGTCGATCAATTCGGCGTCAGCGAACCCATTATCCAGCGCCAAGGCCAGGAGGATATCTTAATACAGCTTCCCGGGATTCAAGATCCGGACCGCGCGAAGGAGATCATCGGTAAGACCGCGCTGCTTGAATTCAAGTTGGTCGACGAAGCGGCCAATGTCGAAGACGCTATCCGCACCGGGCCGCCACCCGGACGCCAGGTGTTATACGGCCATGCCGGCAAAGGAGAGGGCGGCCTCGGAGCGGAGAAGTCCGCGTACGTGCTGGAAGCGCGCACCTTAATGACTGGAGAATACATCACCGACGCGCGCGTGCGGCCGAGCTCGCAGTTGGAGGGTCCGTACGTCGAATTGATCTTGAACTCGAGCGGCGCCCGGTTGTTCGAAGAGATTACAGCGGCCAACGTGAAGCGGCGGCTGGCGATCGTTCTCGACAACCGAGTCTACTCGGCGCCGGTGATTCAGGAAAGGATCGGCGGCGGCAGGGCCTCGATCACCGGTAGCTTTACGATCCAGGAGGCGCGGGATCTAGCGATCATTCTCCGCGCCGGCGCGCTTCCGGCACCGGTGGAGATTGCCGAAGAGCGGACGGTCGGCCCGTCGCTCGGACAGGACTCGATCAATCAGGGAATCACTTCGTTCATCGTTGGCGGTGCTTTGGTCGTCGTCTTTATGATCGCCTATTACAAGGGCGCCGGATTGTTGGCTATTGTGGCGGTCATTTTTAACCTTCTATTCATGATGGCGATCCTGGCGGGATTCCAAGCCGTTCTGACCCTCCCCGGTATCGCGGGTATCGTTCTCACGATCGGCATGGCTGTCGATGCCAATGTCTTGATAAACGAGCGCATCCGTGAGGAGTTGCGCGCGGGACGGGCCATCCGTTCTGCCATTGAGGCCGGCTACGAGCATGCATTGCCAGCGATCTTAGATTCCAACATCACCACCTTTCTATCGGGGGTCATCCTGTTTCAGTTCGGCACGGGCCCAATCAAGGGCTTTGCCGTCACGCTCTGCGTCGGGATCCTGACGACGGTTTTAACGGCGGTCTATTTGACCCGGATCTACTATGATCAGCGGATGGCCGCGCGAAAACTCGAAAGCATCAGCATCTAAAGGAAAGCTATGCAACTCATCAGGCCGGGAACCAACATTCCGTTTACGCGCTACCGCAAGTTGGCGGTAATCCTCTCGACTGTGGTGAACCTGGCGATTTTGATTGCGCTGTTTGTCAAAGGGCCGAATCTCGGCGTGGATTTCGCCGGGGGGACTATGGTGCAGCTGAAATTTCAGCAAAAAGTCACCACGACTGATATTCGCCTCGCGTTGGAAACCGTCGGGCTAGGGACAGCGGTTATACAGGACTTCGGGGAGCCGGGTGCGAATGAATTTCTCGTGCGTCTGGATAAGACTTCCGGTGAGATCGGCTCGATGAGCGAGCAGATCAAGAAAGCTCTGTCCGATCAGTTCGGAGCGGGAAATTTCGACGTTCGACGAATCGAATCGGTGGGACCGAAGGTCGGAGAAGATTTGCGCTTTCGAGGAGTGATGTCCGTCGTTGCTGCCACGGTCATGATGGGCATTTACATCTGGCTTCGCTTCGAGCTTCGATTCGGAATTGGCGCCGTCATTGCGTTGATCCACGATGTGCTGGTGACCGTCGGCGCCTTGGTGCTCGCCAATTACGAATTTGATCTCACGATCATCGCCGCTTTGCTTACGATTGTCGGCTTTTCCGTCAACGACACGGTTGTTATATGCGACCGGATCCGGGAAAACATGCGAAAGCTTAGACGAGAAACCTTAGAAAAGATTGTCAACACCAGTATCAATGAAACGTTAAGTCGGACGATTCTGACAACGGGCACGGCGCTTATGGTGCTCACGGTTTTGTACCTGTTAGGCGGCGCGGTGATTCGGCCGTTTGCTTTCGCCCTGCTCGTCGGTTTTTGTTCCGGGGTCTACTCGACGATCTTTATCGCCAGCCCCGTCATCCTTCTGTGGGAAAAAGGGAGCAGATAACCATTGCAGATCTCCAATTCCAGGTTGCATACTGTCGCGTACGAGAAGCCATATCTTTTCTAACATAGATGCCAAAACGCTGGGTTATTAAACAGACGGACGACCACATCGTCTCCCGTCAATCCGAACAGTTAAGGATCTCACTTTTACTCGCACGCTTGTTGGTCTTGCGGGGCATGGCAGACGCCAGCTCCGCCCGGTCCTATCTCTCTTCGAGCCTGCGCTCGGATCTACCCTCGCCCTTTACCATGACCGATATGGAGCCGGCGGTGCAACGGCTCGTTCACGCGATCAAGAATCGAGAACTCATTGGCATCTGGGCCGATTACGATGTCGACGGCACCACCGGCGCCTCAGTGCTGGTCTCTTTCTTGAGGCAGGTCGGGGCGGAGCCTATTTATCACGTACCCCATCGAATCGGAGAAGGATACGGCTTAAATATCGAAGGACTCAAGCGCCTCCGGGAGCGCGGAGCGGCCCTAATTATCACGGTCGATTGCGGTATTTCCAACGCCCACGAAATTGATGCGGCGCGCGGCTTTGGGTTGGATGTGGTCGTGGTCGATCATCATCAGCCGCCGGAGGAGCTGCCTTTTGCAGTGGCGGTGATTGATCCTCATCGTCGCGATTGCCGGTTTCCTGATAAAGGGCTCTGCGCGGCGGGTTTGGCCTTCTATTTGGTCATCGGGTTGCGCGCCAAGTTGCGAGAAGCGGGCTGGTTCGCAGACTGCGCAGAGCCCGACATTCGCCGCTACCTCGATATCGTTACCCTGGGCACTATCGCCGACATGGTGCCGTTAAAGGGCGTCAACCGGACGCTGATCCGGCGCGGTCTTTCCGAATTGAGCGGCTCAACACGACCCGGCATTGTGGCACTCAAACAAGTCGCCAACATCGCCGCGGCAGAAATCACCGCAGGACAGGTTGGCTTTCAGTTGGGACCGCGCATCAATGCAGCGGGGCGGGTCGATTATGGAATCAAAGTCGTGGAATTATTGACCACGGCTTCCAGCGAAATCGCCTTGCGCATCGCCCAAGAGCTGGACACGCATAATCGCGAGCGACGCGTGATCGAAGCCCAAGTGCTGGGTCAGGTTCTGGTGCAGGCGCAGGCCCGCTGTGATGGCGCCGTGCCCCACTCGCTCGTGTTGGGCGGGGAAAGCTGGCATCCGGGTGTCTTAGGCATTGTCGCGTCTCGAATCGTCGAGAAATTTTATCGCCCCACAGTGGTCATCGGATTCCAGAGCGGACAGGGCAAGGGTTCGGCGCGTAGCATCCGCGGCTTCCATATGGTGGAGGGATTTCGCCGATGCGCCGATCATTTGGAAAAGTTCGGCGGCCATGAGTACGCCGGCGGACTGTCGATCAGGGAAGAAAAACTCGGCCTGTTTACCGAAGCCTTTGAGAGCATTGCCCGGGAAAGTTTGTCCCCTGATGATCTGCTCCCTTTTCTCGAGGTCGACGCGCAATTGAGGTTTGCGGAGATAAATTTTTCCTTAGTTCGCGAGCTTGATTCTCTGAAACCCTTCGGGGTCGGCAATCCCGAGCCTTTGTTCATGACGCGAGAAGTTGAAGTTTGTGAACGAAAGATTTTTGCCGGCGGTGCCCGATTCCGGTTTCGGCAGGAGGGACGCCTTGTCGGAGGAGTGGCGTTCGGGGCCGGGGATGATTTTCCGGCCGTCGCCGGCACAAGGGTCGATCTGATTTACCGCCTGAGCGAGAATGAATGGAATGGGACATCAACCATCGAGTTGAAAGTCATCGACGCGCAGCCAGCAGCGGCTAGCTAGAGATTTTTTAGACGCGGACTCAACCAACAGACGGAGGAGTGATGAAATTCGGCCGTCGGATGAAACAAGCGAAAGGGTTCGTGTGGGCTGCCGGTTTAAGCGCTGTGGTGGCCATGCATGCGTTCGCCGCGGACGTGGGTGGGAAGCGCCGAGGGTGTCGCGTTGTCGCGCAAGGAGCCCGGCGTGGGGAAAAAGGCGGTAAGCAAATACGCCAAAATCGAGAATGCGCGGACGGTCGATGGCACATACGAGTCGTTCGCGCTTTACTGGGCGATGAATCTTGCCGTGCGACCGGAAGCCATCCGGGCGCAGTTTGACTATCTCGACGAAAAGGAATTTCCCAACGTCAAAAATGCTGATCCCAAAGCGTTCTACGACAACAGCTTTGTCGAGGCTTTGGGCAAATCGGGTTTCTTAAAGAATCTCGGAATGAGATAGCGTCCGTCGCCAACGATGAAAGCAGCGGCGGAACTTTTGAGGATGGAAGCTCAGAGTCGAAGAGACCTCGTATATATCGCTTTGGCCGGATTTTTTGTTAGCAACGCCATTCTCGGGGAAGTGACCGGAGGCAAGCTTTTTACGCTTGGCCCTTTCACCATGAGTATCGGG
>DASQUN010000345.1:0-12688 GCA_035641275.1 Candidatus Udaeobacter sp.
CTGCGAGCTGTGGAGAGGATGCGGCCGGACTACTTGGCCATCGGGGTGGAGTCGAACGTATTGCTTACACGTGAACCCACCCAATGGCGGCAATTTAAAGAGCTGTATCGGGAAACCTATGCGGCGTTAAAGAAGGCTCACCCGGGCTTGCAGGTTTTTTTCACGACCGAGGTATTACACTACAAGAAGCTCACCAATGACTCGAAGGGGACAGATCAAGAGCGCGAGGTAGCGGAACTTATGAAACAGAGCGACATTTTTGCGATGAGCGTGTATCCGCATATGAGCCCCGAGGTCCCGCGCCCAGTTCCAGCCAATTTCTTGGACTTTGCAAAGCGCTTTAAGAAACCAATCGCCGTCTCGGAGAGTGGCATGACGTCGCGGAATATAACCTTGAGATCCTATGGCCTAGTCCTTAACGGCTCAGATTCGAACCAACAGCAGTTTACGGAATTACTCCTAAAGACCGCTGCCCGCGATGGCTATGAGTTTGTGATTAATTTTGCGACAACAGACTTTGAGAAACTGGTTTCCCGACTGCGCCCACCGCTGGACGATCTTGCCCGCATTTGGGCTTTTACGGGGATGCAGACCGGCGACAACAAACCCAAGCCCGCGCTAGCCGTATGGGAGGCCTACTTGAGGGCCAAGCTTGTTCGTGTTTGGTGACAGGCAATGCGGGCGCGAGCCGACCGGCCATAATCCTCGGTTGCACGGCTGATCGATATGTATCGTAGGGAATGGCCGCGACTGTTCCCTGCGGGTAATGTCTCTACTAAGCCGTTTTGATCAACGAATAGAACAGGACCAATTCCCCGCCGCTCCCAGCTGCAAAGTCGTGGGGCGTTCCTCTGGGGATGTGGCAGATCGTTCCGGGACGAAGCGGCATGCGGCGACCGTTAACGCGCAGCCGTCCGCGACCCCTCAGCACATGACAAACGACGTCCTTGTCGTCGTGATTAATCTGTTTTGGGTCCGAGCCTTTCTTGGGACGGAAGGTGATTAAACCGCTAGTGAATCGCTTTTCCTCGAAACAGGCCTTGTACCGGATCTCTGGGCTCAGTTTCGCCATGCCCATGAGGGCGTCGCTCAGTTCGATGGTTTTCGTTCGCGCCTTCATCGATCCGTTACGGCTTCGACGATCTCGCGGATCGCTTGCTCCGCTTTGTCGTTCGGCACCCGGCAAGAGCCGACGACTTTGTGTCCTCCTCCGCCGTACCTCTTGAGTAACTCGCCGACATTGACACTGGATGTCGTGTTGAAGATGTTATAGCCGACAGAGATGGCCGTGGTGTTTTCTCGCTGCGTGTCGTTGTCCACCTTCACCTGAATGTTGCCTTGAGGAAATAGCGTAAAGATGAGAAATCGATTGCCATCCGTCATTTCTTTGGTTCCGCGGAGGTCGACGTAGATCACATTGCCCTTCATCGTAGTTCGTTCGAGCAAAATTTGCTTGAGCTCTTCCTGATCATCGAGGACCTGCTGACAACGCCGTTTGACCTCGGAGTCTTTCAGCATGTCCTCCAATGTTGCTTCCCTTAGCAGTTCGATGATGCGCAACCAGTAAGGCTCGTCTTCTGCCCGCTTTCCGTCTGTCGTCATAGAGATCAAGACGTACCCTTGTGGATTCAATACGTCTTCCCTGCTAAGTTTTCCAGCATCGATCTTATCCGCCTCTTGCAGAAGATACTTCATCCGGCCGCTATTCAAGAAAGCGATTCGGGCGGCCCCGTCGGGATCCACCGGGTTCGATATTTCCGTGTAGTACTCGCCAACGACACGGGCCGCGCTCGGTGCCAGCCGAAAACCGCCCTTGCCCGGCATGATGGGCCGGTCGAATTGCGGTGTCGTGTTGGTGATGTGATGATCGAACCACAGGGTGCACTGGGGATGGTAGGGAAGATTGGCGATGATATCGCCTTTGCGAACCTCGACCAATCCATCCTGCATGAACTTGGGCTCGACGAACAGATACGAATCGATTTTCTCGAACTTCGTGATCATCGCCCCGCAAACCAGTCCGTCGAAATCTGCACGGGTAACTAATCTCATAGGCGAATCACCTCCTCAATCGGCGTCAAAGGAAGATTGAAGGCCGTGGCCACTCCGGGATGCGTAACTTTCCCGTCAAAAGTGTTGAGTCCTTTGGCCAGAGCACCATTGCGCACAAGCGCTTGGGGGAAGCCGCGGTTGGCGAGCTCCAGTCCGTAGGAGAGCGTGGCGTTGGTAAGGGCGTTGGTCGAAGTGTTCGGAACAATCGCGGGCATGTTGGTGACGCAATAGTGCACCAGTTCCTCTTCCACGTAAACGGGATTGAGGTGCGTGGTCGGCCGCGACGTCTCGGCGCAGCCGCCCTGATCAATGGCAATGTCGACAAAGGCCGCACCCGGTTTCATGAGTTTTGCGAGTGAACGAGAAATGAGTTTCGGTGCTTTCGCGCCGGGGATCAAGACGGATCCAATCACGAGATCGGCGTCCACGACTTCTTCTTCGACATTGGCGCGATTGGACATCAGCGTGGTGACATGTCCGCCGAGAATATCGTGCACGTAGCGCAGCTTCGTCGGATTGATATCAAGAATACTGACATAAGCTCCCATGCCGGCCGCGATCTGGCAAGCTGCGGTGCCGGAGATGCCCGCGCCGAGGATGACGACTTTACCTGGTCGTACCCCGGAGGCGCCACCGAGAAGAATTCCACGACCCCCGTTTTCTGCTTGAAGACACCACGCGCCCACCTGAATCGAAAGCCGTCCGGCGATTTCACTCATGGGCGTAAGCAGCGGGAGCGAACCATCATCCAGTTGAATAGTTTCATAGGCAATGGCCGTAACTTTTTTCTCGAGCAGCACCCGGGTGACGATCTCGTTAGCGGCGAGATGCAGATAGGTGAAAAGGATGAGCCGCGGGTGAAGAAACGAAAACTCCGATGGCTGAGGTTCTTTGACCTTCATGATCAAATCGGCTCGCTCCCAAATTTCTTTCGCCCTGTCGATGATCTCCGCGCCGGCGCCAGCATACGCCCGATCCGAAAAGCCGCTGCCGACACCAGCGCCTTTTTCAATTAAAACCTTGTGATTGCGGGCCACAAGCGCCGAGACGCCGGTGGGCGTTACGGCAGCGCGGTTCTCTTCAGTTTTGATCTCTTTGGGAACGCCGACGAACACGGTGTCCACCGTACTCGAAGCCCCACGGACAGTCAACGTAGCGTAGAAGCGGAAGAGAGTGGACGAATGAAATAATGGAGGTTGAACGACAGAGTATTGGTTGTGAATGCATGAATCCACTCCAGCATCCGCTACCGCCAGACGGCCCAGATGAGCAGAAACCACCCGATAAGAAAAGCCACTCCACCGATCGGCGTAATCGCCCCGAGCCAGCGGATACCCGTGATACTGAGTATGTAGAGACTGCCCGAGAAAATGACGATGCCGACTATGAACGCCCACCCGGCGGCTCGCGTGCTACCATTTGGCCAGCGAGAGGATGCCCAGGCGACCGCCAATAACGCGAGCGCGTGATACATGTGGTAGCGCACGCCGACTTCGAAGATGCCCAACATGTCCGGAGAGAGGCGGCTCTTTAGTCCGTGAGCGGCGAACGCGCCCAGAGCGACTGCGAGCAACGCCATCAAAGATCCGGCAGCAAAGAAAAAGCGGTCCATGCGGTTAGCTCGTGATCACGTCTGCGGGGGTGTTTGGGTTCTGGAAAGAGCGGAGAATACGCGTTCAGTCGTCGCCCATCATATCGCGGATGAGCCCTTCTGCAGGGAGATAACCATCGCTCCTTTTTGCACCACGATTTGCCGGTAGTCCGATCGCTTGCTCAAAGCATCGAGAAGCTTCACCAGAGGCTGACGCGCCGTAAGATACTCCTTAGGCGCACCGGCGACCTTCGCCGCCTCGATCTCCTCCACGCTCAGGTTCCAACGAAGGAGCAGCTCTTCGTCCGACACGCTTTCGGCGTCCATTTTCTTCCGTATTTCGCGGACCGTCGGTTCGGGCGGCTGCCACTCGGCCCATTCCTTAGCACGCGGACGGTCAAGGATCTTTGCCTTGACCGCACCGTCCATGAGTTCCGCGCCTTCGCCGCCCCAATAGCCCAGAGCATACTGAATAATCTGATCGGTGACTTCTTTGTATCTTTCATCGAGGATAACATTGATGGCGGCCTGGCTGCCGACAAATTGCGAGAGCGGGGTGACCATAATGGGATAGCCGAGCTCAGCGCGCACCCGCATCGTTTCTTCCAACGCCTGGTCAATCTTGTGTTCCATGCCGACTTTACGCAGCTGGTGGCGCAGGTTAGAAATCATGCCGCCCGGCACCTGATGTTGATACTGCGAGTAGTCATACTCCACGGGCGCGCCGATAGGAAAACCTTCGCGCTTCGCAATGTAGGTGAAATGTTCGGAAACCGTTTTGAGCAGTTCCTCGTCGATCAGGGTCGAGTACCCCAGGACTCGAAGGTTTTTGGCGACATTGAAAAGCGATGGATTGGAGGAACCATCGGCCAAGGGTGGTAGCGCCGTGTTGACAATTTTAATGCCGAGTTTGACCGCCTCCAGGCAGCACAGCGGTCCGAGGCCCGTGGTGCAGTGGGTATGAAGTTCAACCGCGATGCCGTTGGCGTTCTGAAAGATAATTGGCACCAACGTCTTTAAGCGCTCCGGGGTGAGCAAGCCTCCAGGATCTTTGAGGCAGAGGCGGTTGACCTTGAGGGACGCCGCATCACGTGTCCTTTGCGCGAAGTATGGATCGCTATGTTTGGGCGAAACGGAATAGATCAGATTGATAACCGGATTGATCCCGACATCACGGGCGACTTGCGTCTTCCAACGCCAACCTTCCAAGTCGTTCCATTCTTCCGAAACGCGCGCTTCGCGGATGCCATTGGCGGCCATGCGCTCCATGAAAAGCCGGTACATCGACTTCGGCGTGATATCGAAGGCGCTGAACCGGCCAGCGTTCAAGCGCAGAGGGGTGCGCGTGATGCGCGCGCTCATAAGCCGCACGCGCTCCCAAGGGTCCTCCTTGAGCTCGCGCACGCATTTCTTTAGGTGCGAGCTCGAAATCAACTCGATGGCATCGAAGCCGGCCCGATCCATCCGTTCGGCCACCGGCAGCATCATGCCCGTGGTCATATTCTCTGCCCACAGGCTCTGATGGCCGTCGCGGATGGTTGTATCGACAAATTTGATTCCGTCCGTAGTCACGTATCAAAACCCCTGGCCGGAAGGCTTGTCCCTGAGCACCGCTTTCGGAGAATCCGGGCTACTTTAATCCCTTTCGTGATCTGCGTGTCCTTCTTGGTAGATTGTTCTTGCTAGAAGTCCAGAGCGAAGAACTTCTTCGCGTTGTCCAGCATGATCTTCTTGCGTACCTCGGGCTTGATATTGCACTGCTGGAACTCCTCGAGCCAGCGTTCAACGCCAATAGCCGGCCAGTCCGAACCAAACATAGCCTTATCCTGCAGCAACGTGTTTACGTTATGGACCAGCTCGGCCGGGAAATATTTTGGCGCCCAACCGGAGAGGTCGATGTAATAATTCGCCTTGTGCCGGGCAATAGCCAAGCTCTCCGCCGTCCAGGGCCAGGTGGGATGGGCGCTGATGATCTTTAGCTCAGGAAAATCCGCGGCGACTTCGTCTAAAGCAATTGGCTGGCTGTATTTCAATTTGATTCCCATGCCGCCCGGTGTTCCCGCGCCTGCCGCTGCCATACCGCCGTGGAAGAGGATCGGTAGGCCGAGCTTGGCACATTCCTGCCACAGTGGATAGAAGCGAACGTCATTGGCGAAGAAGTGCTGGCGCGCGGGATTCAATTCACCGATGCCGTGCAATCCCAAATCCTTGCAGCGTCTGATTTCGTCCAAAGCGAGCTTGCCTGTCCAGGGATCGATGGCGCCAAAGGCTAAAAAGACATCGGGGTGTTTCTTCACGGCGCCCGCTACGTGATCGTTCGGCACCGGGGTGAGCCCGGTGACGGTCTCGTCACGAGTATTCATGAGGACAGCCATCATCTTGCGCGCGCGATATTGATCGGCGAGTTCATCGATGGAGACCGGGGGCCTCTCACGGCCGAAATATTTCGCCATCTGCTGCGTTCGTGCGCCTTTGGCTTTCTGAGTTGTTTCGTCAGAAAGATGAATGTGAACATCAATTGCGACGATATCGCTTGCCATACAAAGCGTCCTCCTTAGATTTGTCCGGATTCTGGATTAAGCCCTCTTATGGCACTGGGAGGGATTTAGTTCAAGGTTCCACCTTCAATGTTCAAAGTTGAAGTCCCCAGGATGAAAGTGGTTCTTGAATCCCAATCCAGAGCTTCAAAACTATAACCTTGAACTTCGGATCGTCTGCGCTTACGCGCCCGTCCGGCGTTCCAAGGTAATCGAGAAACCTGGTCTTTGGACATGGATCTGACGGCAGTCGCTCCGTTTGCTGAGCTCCTGCAGCAAATTCACCAGTGGCTGCTCCGCGTTGAAATATTCAAGCGGGCGAGGGTTCGCCCGCATAGCATCAATATCTTCCTTGCCCACGATCCAGCGAAGCAATAGTTCCTCGTCCGACACACCGCCCGCATTCATCCTGCGTCGCATCTCCGCGGCGCTGGGTTCATCGGCCTGCCAGTTGGCCCATTCCTTGGCGCGCGAACGATTCAGAATTTTGTCCTTCACGTTTGGGTCCATGTCGCGGGCGCCTTCCGGACCCGCGTGGCCCAGAGCGAATTTAATCACCTGATCCGTAACTTCTCGGTAGCGCTCGCCCACGATAACATTGATGGCTGCCTGGCTGCCGACGAATTGTGAGAGGGGGGTCACCATGATGGGATAGCCGAACTCCGCGCGCACCCGGATGCTTTCCTCCAGCGCCTCTGGAAACCGATGTTCCAAACCGACCTTGCGAAGCTGATGGCGCAGATTCGAGAGCATTCCGCCGGGCACCTGATGCTGATACTGCGCGACATCATACTCAACCGGCGCGCCGACGGTGAAGCCTTCGCGTTTGGCAATGACCGCAAAATGTTCCGAAACGGGTTGTAGCACTCCCTCGTCAATCGCCGTCGTGTAGCCGAGAGTCCGAGCATTCTTCGCAACGTTGAAGAGCGACGGGTTGGAAGAGTCGTCGGCCAACGGCGGCAAGGCCGTATTGATAGAGCGGATGCCTAGTTTCATCGCTTCCAGGCAGCAGAGCGGGCCGAGTCCCGTGGTACAGTGGGTATGCAGCTCGATAGGAATCCCGCTAGCGTTCCGGAGAACAATCGGGACGAGGGTTCGCATTCTTTCCGGTGTCAGCAATCCTCCGGGATCTTTGAGACAAAGGCGGTAGGGCTTGAGCGATGCTGCCTGTCGCGTTCGCTCTGCGAAATAGTCGTCGCTATGTTTGGGCGAGACCGAGTAGATCAGGTTGAGGATCACTTTCATGCCAACCGCGTGCGCAACCCCGACTCTAAATTTCCAGCCATCGTAGTCGTTCCACTCGTCCGAGATGCGGGCTTCGCGAATACCGTTGGCAAACATCCGTTCGATGAAGAGCCAGTACATAGACGGTGGATTGTACTCAAAAGTATTCACCCGGCCGGCGATGACTCGAAGGGGCGTCCTGGTGATTTCTCTGGCGACGAGCCGGACTCGTTCCCATGGATCTTCCCTGAGTTCGCGAACGGTTTTTTTGAGATGAGATCCTGAGATGAGCTCGATGCCTTCGAATCCCGCCTGATCCATTCGTTTAGCAATGGGCAACATCATCGCCGTGGTCATATTTTCCGCCCAAAGACTCTGATGTCCGTCGCGCAGAGTCGTATCAACGAATCGAATGGTGTCCATGCTCGCTCCCATCCATCAAATCATATTTCGCAGTCGGTGGCATTGCAATGGAAGAGGGCCTGGAAGCGGGCGATCTATCGGTCAATACCCATTGGATAGAAGCGGCGGTTGACAGCGTCGCATTGTTCGGCAAGAATCCTTTCCGCTTGGCAGGCGTGTTCACCTATCGGAGGCCAAAATGCCATTGTTGCAAAGTGAAGTCGTACCGAAAAATGCGGGGCGAGCTTATGTCGTCAGAAAAGGTCAACAGTTACAAATCAGCGGTCAAAGCATCGTTGATTTCGTCGCTTTTAACCTTGATGATCTGAACGAGCGCTTCGATCAGGCGCGGACGAAAACGAATCAAGCAAAGATCTTTATCAGCGTCGGCGATATCCTGTTCTCAAAACGCAACAACCCGATGCTGACCATCGTCGAAGACACGTTCACAGAAGGCCGGCACGATCTGCAAAAGGGGATGTGCAGCCGAAGGCGATTCGAGATGGTGGCGACGGGCAAGGCGAGACGAGTGTTTGCTGAGGGAGTCGATATGAACCCCCAAAAGCCGGAAGCGATTCCTGACCACGGCTGCTGGGAAAATCTCAGCGACGCGGTGAAGCCGTGGAGTATCTCGCCGGATGACGTGCCCAGCCCGTTCAATATCTTTCAATGCATGCGCATCGATCCCGAGACAGGCATCATGTACGATACGCTGATCCGGCCGAAAGAAGAGGCGCACGTGGGTTTTCGCGTGGAGATGGCTTGTCTCGTGGCAGTGAGCGCCTGCCCGGAGTCGGGCAGGGGACAGTCAATCCGAATAGAGATCTACAAACCGTAGCGTGCGCTCAAGCTTGTCAGACAGGTATCGGAGACGCAACCCCAAACTCGTTTGCTAGTTTTACCAGGCTTGCCCACGTCGCCTCGTCAATCTCTACCCCTTCCCTGATTTGTCGCGCCTCGTTTTTTCGGGCTTGTTCCCCGGGCAAAAAAATCTCTTTAACTCCCGGAGTCGTCTTCCGCGACTTTACGAACGATATCAGGTCATCGATTCGATCCAGAAATTCATCCAGCGGTTGAAATTCCTGTACCGCAAAGGCTTGCAAAAAGACGCCGTTGACGGCATGGCCGCCTTTGTCCCACCACTCTTTCCCCAAGCCGTTGCCCGAGAGAATGCCGCCGAGAATCTCTGTGACCAGGGCGATGCCGGAACCTTTGTAGCCACCGAAAGGCAGGAACACGCCGCGCGGCGGGCCACGGAAGTTTTTGAAATCATTTGTCGGGTTGCCGTAACCATCGAGGATCACACCGTCAGGAATGGCGGTTTTCTTGGCCGCGCGCTTCTGGATCTCGCCCATACTCATGGCGGCGGTGGCGAAGTCAAGAATAATATGCTGGCTGTTTCTCGCCGGGATGGCGAAGGCCATCGGATTGGTGCCGGTCATGCGTTCCATGCCGCCATACAGCGTTGTGGTCCCTGAACCCACACTGACGGCTCCCATCGCGATCATGCCCGCATCGGCGGCCATCTCCATATAGTCTGCGAGCCGTCCGGTGTGCCCAGCGCGACGGAGACATACGATGCCCGCGCCATACTCCTCGGCTTTCCTCATCGCCAGGCCCATTGCGGCTTGGGCGGCGACTTGCCCGATGTAGTGATTGCCGTCGATGACGGCGGTTAGTTTTCCTTCGTGCTCTATCTTGGGTCTTTCACGAATGTTTATGGTCCCGTCCTTGAGCCACGCCAAGTAAGGGAGAATTCGGGTTACGCCGTGGCCAGGATACCCGCGCAGGTCAGCCTTGACGAGGAGCTTGGCCACGAGTGTCGAGTCGCCCTCGGGAAACCCACCGGCCGCGAGGAGCTGTTGGCTAAGCGCCAGCAATTGACGGTGATTTAGTTTCGGCACCAAGCTCCCTTTCGCTTTGCTTGGCTACTTGTGGACTGGGAAAAAGCGCGCGAGCCAGTCTGAAACGAGGCGAGTGACCCGCGGGTTTTCCTGATTAAACATGAAGTGATCCACGTCGGATAACAAATACAATTCGGCCGGTGGCTTGGCGCGCCTGAACAACTCGATGGACTCGTGAGTGGGCGTGACGGAATCATTGGCGCTGTGGAGAAGCAATAGGGGACGCGGTGAGATTTTCTCCACCATATCGTCGGCGCGAAACTCGTACATGCTCTGCGCCGTCTCGGCGGGAAATTCCATGATGGACCCGGCGCTCATGTTTCGTCGCAAGCGCTCGGGGATGGGCACGATATCGAAGCGCGGCACCATCAGCGACTTGCCGGTGCGCTCGCGATGCTTCCGGCCGTCCTCAAGCATTGTCGTGAAACGCTCCCATGCCTCTGGCGTTGGATGCTGGCGGCGGAATTTGCGCTCGCCATCCCCCCAACCCCCAGAGGAAATGACCGCCCCCACGCGTGGATCGGCCCCGCCGGTATAGATCGCCACCGCGGCGCCGAAACTGCTGCCGACCAAGGCGACTCGCTCGGGGTCCACTTCGGGGCGACTCGCCATGTAAGTAACGGCGCTGGAGGTATCCGCCACCTGATCCAGACAAATAATCCGTCCGTGCTCGCCTTCGCTTTCGCCGCAGCCCCGGAAGTCGATGCGCATCGTAACGTAGCCCCACGCCGTCAACTGCTCGGCCATGACGGTCTGTCCGTGGCCGTCTTTGTTGCCACCGAAGCCGTGAAGAATGACGAACGCAGCTCTGCGCTCACCCGGTCCGAGATCGTGCGGAATGTGCACGATGCCGGCTAGCTTGAGTCCGTCTGAGTGAAAACCGACCTTTGTTTCCATCGCCGTTAGCTCCTTAGCTTTTTTGGTCTTTTTGCAGAAGTTCGCTGCCCCAGAGTTCTTTCAAAAAACCGCTTTTCTCCAAATGTTCGGCAAAGCTGTTATCGAAGATATCCTGAGGCTTCTTTCTTATTTGGGTTCCTTCCTCACGCGCCAGTTCCAGAGCTTCGCTGACGGCACTGCCCGGCACTACCATCCGGCGGTTTACCAGCGATTTGGCATAGGTGTCATAGGCGGATTGGAGAATCTCTGGGTCGTTGAGGCTGAGGACCTTCGCCAAGGCTCCTTTACCTTTTTCGGGGTTCTTTTCCACAAAATAAACGGCTTCAGCCAACGTTGTCACGAACCTCTGGACCATGAACGGCCGCTCTTTCAAACTCTTGAAGTTTGTAAATATCGAACTATAGACGGATGGCACGCTGAGTTCGTTAAGGTTGTAGACTAAGTGAAAACCGTCTCTTCGGGCGCGGACGTCGAGAGGGGGCGTGAGAAGCACAGCTTGAGCCATTCCCTGAAGCAAAGCATTGTAGGGCTCTAGTTGCCCCGTGCCTCCGATGTGAAGCAACTTCACATCCTGCGTTGTCAGCTTGAATTTTTTCACCACGGCTTTCGCCAGTTGGTCGGTGAGGCCTCCGGGACGAGAGACCGCTATGCTCTTACCCTTGAGGTCGAGCGGTCCTTTGATATCTTTGCGGCCCACCAGCACCCAGGGAAGGCCCACCAGCGGCGAGCCCACGAGCTTTGCCTCGACGCCGGCAGCGATTCGGGGGATCATCGGATCGGCGGAGCAGTAGACGAACTGTATTTCATCGGAGCTCAAAGCTGCCAGGCTCACGACGCCGCCTCTTAGCGAGACGTGTTCCACTTTAATGGCGTATTTATCAAACAGTGCATTATGCAGCGCGCTGTAAAAGTGAATGAATCCACCGGTGATGGCACATGTGCCGACGCGCACCGGGGCCGGCAATTCCCCGGGCTTCGGCAGATAGGGGTTGGCTCTGACCGGAGCGGCAAGCAACAGCAGGCTGAGCGCGATGATTGGAAAATACGCGCCGATCGCGAGGCCGAGGATCCACCTCCTTCGTCCAGCCCCGCGGTACGCTAGTTCCCAGTACGTGGACAATGTAGTTCAGTGCGTAATTTGAAAATTGATAATCTGCCGCGGCGCTTTCTGATAAGCTTCGAGCCCGGCTTCTTCCGAGTGGCCCGCCGCCGGCTTCATGACGCGCGCACGCACGGAAACCTGCAAAGGTGAAATATCGAAAGGGTACGGATCGAATCGTACGCCATCGCCGCCGTTCGGAAAGATCCGCAAGGGAACATCCTCCGGCCGGGCGTACGTGACGCGCACGGGGGCGATCGTGTATTCCTTGAACTGATTCTCGGAATCGTAACCATCGCAGCAAAAATAAAGTGACAGCAGGTCGAAAACCTGCAATGCACGGTAATTGTACGACAGCTCGTCCTCGAAGCCGGGATTGCCCGCGGCCAATTCCTGTTTGTACTGCTCTTGTTTTTTCTCCAGGGCTTTTTTGACGGCTTGCACTTCAGGGCTTCGTTCCCGAAGCCTCATGGACGGTTGAGTAAACACGTGGTAGCGATTTTGCCACAGTCCAGTTCGATGCATGGAAACTAGCAAACCGGCATACGCATCGTGCGAACGCACCCAATCGACGTTCTTAGCGTAGGCTTCGAGCTCGACGGCCTCAAACGAAGGCACCTCCTCGCGGTGCGCAAAAGGGCGTCCTTTTTCGACGTTAATCGGCGGGTTACCTTCGAATTCCCGGTAGCCGCTGTCATGAAACGTGGTGGCAAACACCATCGTACGATAGGGATGTAGTTTGGAGAATTTCTCGTTTCCCCAATGCGCGGCGAACTGGGCCGAAAGCTCGGCATGATCCTCCTGCGTAGCAACGATAGCGCGTCCGTCTCTCAGCTCTCGTACAACCATTTTGTTTCCTCCGTCATAAAACGAGTCCCGGTTGTTCTCGCGTCGAGTGGTTTTCTGGCCACTCGAAACTCGACAACGAACCTCTCATCCCCATGGGCCCAAAAACGGCTCGCCGAGATAGCCGTCGGAGTCA
>DASQUN010000346.1:0-3958 GCA_035641275.1 Candidatus Udaeobacter sp.
GATGCGGGCAGCGAATGCCCAATAATCCCGGCCGGCCTTTGCCATCGCGGAAGACCACCAAATCTTCGCAGAGCATCCTCACCGCAATCGGAATGTCCTTTAGGTTGGCGGACAAACAGACCGGGTGCCAGTAGCGCCGCAACATCTCACCGCCTCGGGTTCCCGGTCCCGTGCGCGGCAGGTCGTCCAGCAGTTTCTGATACGCGCTCTGTGTCGAGCTGCCACTGTCCGCCTTAGCATCTGACATTTTCAGACCCTCCATCGTTTGCCGTTATGCTTATCGTTGTATAGACGGAGCCGGTTTTCTGTCAACAAGCGAAGCGCGTGTGACTCCACATCTCAATTGTCCCACTTTTCCCAATCTCGGTCCCACTTTTGGCTCCTTCTGTTTGCCTCCTTCGGGAGCGAGTCTTACGGCAGCGGCCGATAAGCCTGTGCCTTGATGACCACCGCGCCAGTCCCAATGGGTGATAATTCTAATCGTACGGGCCTTAGCCCAACCTCTCTACTCGCACGTCCGCTGCCTACAGCCTCGCTCCCTCGAACGCAAGTGGGCGGGCCGTGTTGAACCCGTAACTTCAGGACAATTGAGATACGGAATTCCGGGACGACTTTAGAGACGTGATCACGCTAGCACAATTTGAGCGGGCCGCTGGTGGACAAAGCCTGAGAGGAACCGCCGCCGTTTGACCCCGGCGCCGGCAACCTGATATCCCGGCGACAAACGGGAGGTAGAAATATGAGCAGCAAAGGACGAGCCCGAAGCAGCGGTTACGGACGACTCCAGATTTTCGTTGCTATTGTCTCTATCTCCTTCTCCCTGCCAACCCTTGGCGTCGCACAACTCGGTGGCCGGCCGGAGAAAAGCAACTTGACGATCTCTTATATCCAGGCGAGCGGGGCATTCACCATATTATGGGTCGCCCAGGAAGCCGGTCTGTTCAAAAAAAATGGTCTCGATGTAACATTGAAGCTTCTCAATTCACAAGTGTCGGCCCAAGCGCTGATCGCCGGCGAGCTCGATGTGATTTCTATTGGTCCGGACCTCGTCAACGCGCGCTTGCAAGGGGCCCCGGTCAAATACATAGGCGGCACCCTGCAACGATTTGTCTTTCAATTGTGGGGCGTCAAGGGCCTCAACTCCGTCGCCGATCTCAAGGGCAAGACGGTTGCCGTGACGACGCCTCGAACCTCGACTGAAATCGCCACGCGCGAGGCACTCAAGAAAACCGGCGTCCTCTCGGATAAGGACGTGAGCTTCCTCTACGTACAAACCATTCCGGCCATACTGACTTCGCTAGTGAGCGGCAAAACCGCGGCTGGCACTCTTTCCGCGCCGAACACGTTGAAGGCGCGCGACGCCGGTCTCAGCCTCGTGCTGGATATTGCCCAAGCCAACGTCCCGGGCCTGCATCTCGCTTACGGCACCACCGAGAGGACCATCAAAGCGAGCCCGAACTCGCTTTATGCTTTTCTCAAGGCGCTCGCTGAAGCCACGGTCCTGGCGAAACAAAACCCGACTTTGGCCAAAAAAGCGATCGGCAAATACACCGACACCGAAGATGTGAAGATCATCGACGGCACCTACGAGCAGTTCTCGCCCTACTGGGACGCGACCCTGGCAGTAAGGAACGAGCCGATTCAGGGACAGTTGTTGTATCTTGATGAAAAAGAATTTCCCCGCGCCAAAGACACGCGCCCGTCGGACTTTATTGAAAACTCCTTCGCAGAGAATCTAAAAACCTCGGGCTTCTTGCAGGCGCTGGGAGTGACAAAGTAAAAGAGCTCCGTTGCTTGTCATCCGGCTGTGCTTAAACTAGCGTGCGCCCGCCTGAATCTATCCTCTTCCAACCAGGATAGTGACGGAAAACGCCTCGCGGGTCGAACGGCAGGCGCCGCGGCGAGGATAGGTAGGCGGCGATTCCGTGACGCGCTAGAACGCGATCGTGTTAGATTCTCACACTCCCGAATGTGAGAATTTATCTCTAACCGTTATGTTACCAACCGTAGTGACAAAAAATGTTATCGCGCCAAGACGCCAAGCACGCAAAGAAAGAACAATGATTATTTCTTCGAACCTTGGCGCCCTTTGCGCCTTTGCGCGAGTCACAGTTTTTCCCATGTCCTTGATCCGAAATTAGGGCCGAAAATTTCAAATATCTTTGGCTAGGTTTAACGGACGGAATTTTTGAATGGCATGAGGGGTATCGGTTTGCGAAACAATACAAACAATTATTTCAATTTGTCCTTCTTGATCTCGTTCCAAAATTCCCGGTGTTTAATTCCCCTGCGATTTTTGTCCGCGAACCGGCGGCGCACCGTCGTTCCGCGGTCCTACCTACTCTCATCATGACGTGGAGCCGGTTACGCCATGGCTCTTGAGGAGGCGCAGGATCTGCACCTCCTTCGGAAGCTCGGTCAGGAATTCCTCGTCCCGTTCGAGATGATGAACCTTTGTGGGATCGCCACCAGTGAACGTGCTCATGGCCTCGACGCTTTCCCAATAGGAGATCGTCATGAATTCGGTTTCGTTCCCGCGATCCTCGCGGAACGTCTGGATACCGAGCGCCTTATTGAGGAGCGGCTTGATGCCGGCTTCGTAGTTGTAGGCTTCGTACTCGTCGGCGCGGTCGCACGGGTTCGCCCGCGCCAGATGCGGACAATGGTGGGCTGCTTGAGAGTCGAGACGTTCATGACAAGGTCCTCCTCTGTCGAACAAATTCCGGCGGCGCATCTTTCCCTTTGACTTCGCGAAAAAGTGAGAGAGCCTCCGAACTATTTTGAAATTGGCTGGAGCGCTTTGGCCACCGGACGTTACCCGAGGCGGCGGAATATTTGCAATCGGGAATTATTCCGTAGCGATACAATCCAGGATGGCCCGAGGAGAACAGCTCGGAGATCGGATCGAGAAGATCACGGCGAGCCTGCCCAGTTCCTCGCTTGACTCCGAGCATCTTGCGGACGGCGGCGTTGCTTAGTGCGTGGCGGTTGGGCGCTTCAGTGTCACCAAAATGATGCGGTTCGTACTGCTTTGGTGGATCAGTAGATTGCCCTCCCGCGTGGGCATCATGTGCCTCACGATGCCGGCGTAAATACTCCCGGACGGGATGGCCCAGCTCTGGAATCGCTCCGTCGCGGGATCGAATCGGACCAGCGCATCCGGCCTCTGCCCCGACTCATTGTACCAGACGACACCGTCTACGACCGCGATCGCATAGGGATGGGAGTTGGGCCCGCTGGGCGAGGGCCATTCCTTGACCTGGCCCGTTTTCGGGTCCAGTCGGCCCAGACGGCCCTGAGAGGAATTGACGTACCAGATCATGCCGTCGCTTGCGAAATCGAGCCGCCGGACCGTGGTCTTCGGATCGGGCAAAGGGTACACCCGAGACTCCATCGTTACCGGATCGATTCTGACCAGGCAGTTGCTGCCGTTGCAGGCTACCCATGGGACACCTTCAGAGCTCATTTTGATGCCGTAAGGCCGTGACTTCGGCGTCGGCATCGTTACCAGCTTGATCTCACCCGTCGCCGGAATCAATCGGCCGACCATGTTGCTTTGCTGCAAGGTGAACCACAACGTCCCCTTCTTGTCGAAGACCGCAGTGTGAGGATCGCGGGCGGCGGGGTCGGGCATTTTGTATTCGGTGATCCTGCCTGTGCGCGGATCGAGCTTGCCTATCGTTCCGTTGCTGTTTCCCGTATACCAGATGTTGCCTTCCTGGTCGGGAGTCACAGTGTGGGGCTTTGCTCCTTCCGGTAACGTGTATTCCCAGACTTCGCCGGTTTTGGGATTGATCCGTCCGACGAGGTTGGCCCACATCCCCGCCCACCAGATTGACCCGTCCGGTGCCTCAACGGGGTCGCGGGCTCGTTGGCCGAGCGTGGGAACTTTCCATTCCCGAAACGTTATTGATTCTTCGCCGCCGACCAGATTGGGCTTTAGGCGGGTGCCCGCGGG
>DASQUN010000347.1:0-3682 GCA_035641275.1 Candidatus Udaeobacter sp.
AATTTTCCGCGCACCCATCCGCTTCACGCCGGATTCGAGCCGCAGGAATTCTTGCAGGAGGCGGATGCAATTTTGCTCTTGGGAGTCATCGCGCCATGGCATCCTGCATCGAAAAAGCTCAATTCCGGAACCAGAGTGGCAGTCTTATCCGACAATCCGCTCCGCTCTGACCTTCCTTATTGGGGATATCCGGTCAATCAAATTCTCACCGGTGATATTGAGAGCTCCATCAAGCATCTACTTGAATGCGTGAAGAGGCGAGTCTCGAAAGGGAATGCCGACGCAGTCCGGCGCGCAGAAACATGGCGCGGCCGTCACGAAGCGCGAAAGGCGCAATGGAAAGAAGAGGCCGTTGTCAGGAAGGACAAAAAACCTATCGACACGCGTTGGGTCACCTATGAGCTTGCCCAGGTCATTCCTCCCGACGCGCTCGTGGTGGAAGAAACGATCACGCATCGACTTTCGATCCATCGTTATCTCGACATGCTGAAGCCCGGATCATTTTTTGCCGGTTGTATCGGCGGACTCGGCACCGGGACCGGCACCGCTCTCGGAGTTAAAGCGGCCTTTCCCAAGCGGCCCGTCCTGTGTCTGATCGGCGACGGCTCATTCAATTATGATCCCGGGTTGGCCGCGCTGGGAGTTTGTCAGGAGCACCAACTGCCCATCATGATCGTGCTCTACAACAACTACGGATACCACTCGCAAAAGTCCGGCGTGCCCCGCTTCTTCCCGGACGGCTTTGCCGTGAAGAACCAGGACTTTGTCGGCATCTCGATTAATCCGAGTCCGGACTACGCGACGATCGCGCGCGCATTCGACGGCTACGGAGAAAAGGTCGAAGATCCGAGCGACGTACGCGCCGCGCTTCAACGCGGGCTGAAGGCGGTTGCCGGTGGGCAACTCGCGCTTATCGATATTCGCCTGGCGAAGGCGGCGGAAACCAACGAGCGACCGGACAGAGCGAATTAAGCCGCCCAACGTTCGCTATAGGTTCGAACAAGAAAACGAATTGATGGCATCGGAGGATCAGTTCGAGCAAGTCACGGGTGTTGCGCGAACGAGACCCAGCGGAGGAGTATGACCAGGGAAGGGTATCTAATAACACCGCTTGATGACAAAGAGAGAACAATAAAGACCAGGGTTGCATATTTATGTTCGTATGGGTATGCTTTCGCATATGAGAACGACCATAGAGATCAGCGATGAACTTTTTCGCCAGGCGAAAAAGAGGGCGGCGGATGAACGAAGGGCTTTACGCGAGATTGTGGAAAACGCCCTCCGCGCATATCTCGGAAAACAACCAAAACGTAAGGCATACCAGCTTCGTTGGCGCACCGAGCGTGGTCGGCTGCTTCCGGGCGTTCGTCTCGACGATAGAGATACGCTCTTTGACTTGATGGATGGGCGAACGTGATCGCGCTCGACACAAATATCCTGGTTTACGCCCGACGCCAAGAAGCTCCGTTTCACAAAGAGGCGGCAAAACTTCTGAAAGAATTAGCAGAGGGTGATCAGCACTGGGCTCTTCCGTGGCCGTGCGTTTACGAGTTTTTACGTGTCGTTACGCACCCTCGTGTCTTTGATTCTCCGACCAAGCTTGAAACTGCTCTCGACGATTTGGAATCTTTGCTGGAAGCACCTTCTCTCGTACTGCTCGGGGAAGCGTCGAGACATTCCACTCATTTGCTTCGGCTCTCTAGAGCAGGACAGGCGGTGGGAAATCTGGCTCACGATGCTCACATAGCAGCGTTGGTGATTGAGCACGGAGTCAGCGAATTGTGGACGACCGACAGGGACTTTACCCGATTTCCCGGTGTTCCTGCGCGAAATCCATTCGTCGCGGCAACTTAACTATTCTAATACGTAGCCCAAAAAGGCGGTTCTGTTTCTCTACTTCTTAAATCCACCCACGAGCGCTCTTCGGCCTCCGTCCCAGAAAGATTTGACATTCTCAAACCCGGCGTCGCTCAACCACTTTATCTGATCCTTCAGCGACGGAGTCATGCGATCGAAGTTCAGGAAACAGCCACCGGGTTTTACCAGTGAAAAAGTCTCGCCGTAGATTGCCCGGATGATCGCCGGTGAACGGACATTATGGATCGCTATAGAAGATACGATGGCGTCAAAAGGCCCTTTGGTCTTTCGACTCCAGCCCGGCTTACTAAAATCACAGAGGACATATCTGACGCGTCCTTTTAGGTCTTTCATGCGCTTGCGGCCCAGTTTAGCCATCTCATCCGATCCGTCTTGGCATACGGCAGTAGCGTTAGAAAAATAGTTGAGGAGAAACTGGGTCAACGCCCCGTACCCGGCCCCTACGTCTAAGATGTTAATCGACGCCCCTCGGTCATAGGGCAATGTTTTCGCCATCAAGCGAAAGATTTCCTGGCGATCGACCTCTCTTTGATCTTGGCCTTCCGCCCACTGAGAAACGTAGTCTCGAGAATCCCAATCGTGGTGGCCCCAAGGGTCCGATATTTTCGGCATCGCTGTCTCCCGAATTATTAACGAGTTTTTTGGTGTGTGGACACCTGATATCTATTCGACCGAGGGCCGAGCCCTTCCGAGCGCGGTCAATGGGTCTGTGGCTTGTAGGCCGCCGCCCGTCCTCTCCAAGGGTGGCCATTTCCAACAGCCCCGACCTGAACGCCACCTTCACGTTCGTGTGCCCGCGCTCTCCATGACTCGGCCTCGGTCCCTTCGTGGCGCCTTACTTACGGACTCCTTCGTAACTTTGTTCCTACCGCTTCAATCATCAAAAAATATCACCCGCTATTTCAACGCGCAATCAGAGATTTATCGGTCATTTCTCTCCTCCAGACCTAAAGCGCGGCATTTACGGAGGAGTCAGTCGCGTTACATTGCGGCACCGAGGGACATATCCGTTCCGATATGAATACGACCACGCCGACAAGGACCGTGTCCTGCGAGTCCGTCGTCACTGCGCCAGACGGGTCGCTAAAGAAATTCGAGATCCGGACTAACTGAGTGAGAGCCGAGCCAATCGGACCAGGTCTGGCAATCACTTACAGAATTATTTTCTCGGTACATCAACAAATCCTCAGCGCCGTTAAACCGTTCGGAGCGAGAATCGCCGCTCAGACGAGGCCGAACATGCCCGCCAGCGCGCCTGCCGCGAGCAGCCACAGAGGGTTCCATGAGTTGCGCAGGACCACCGCGACGGTGAGCAGCGTAATCAAGTATCCGCGCCAGTCGTGGTTCACCGCGCGCATCAGTATCGTCGCGCTCGCGAACATGAGTCCAATCGTAATCGGCGTCAGCCCGCGGCGGATGGCGCGGCCGATCGGCGCATTGGGATAGCGCTCGTTCAGGTGGCCGACAAGCAGCGTAAGAGTGGTAGCCGGCACGAGAAGCGGGATCGTGGTCGCGGCTGCGCCTGCCCACCCCGCCAGGTGCCAGCCGATCAGGGTGACGTACATAACGTTGGGGCCGGGCGCCACCTGCGCCAACGTGTAGATCTCGGCGAACTCCGTGCTCGTCAACAGGTGATGCACCTCGACCACATAGCGGTGGACTTCCGGCAGTATCGTCGAGGGACCGCCCACGGCGACGAACCAGAGCGCCAAAAAATGCAGAAACAGCGCGCTGAGGTCGAGGCGGTCCATCAGTTCTTCTCTTGCCAGGCCATGACGACCGCCCAGGGCGCGAGAGCACCTAT
>DASQUN010000348.1:0-4773 GCA_035641275.1 Candidatus Udaeobacter sp.
GCCAGAAGGTACTGGAGAAGTTTCAATACGGCCATCCGTCCAAGAGTTACGACTTTACGCGTTGGTATCCCGATGCGGGACGAAGCATCGAAGAGTATGAAAAGGACAGCGCCAAGTGGGAAAAACTCGTCAAGGAAATTATCCGGAAGTAAAAACTCGGCGTCTGAGGAGAAACGCCAACATGAGCACGTTGGGTTTGGTGATTTGTTTGCTATTGCTGCTGCCCTCCGAGGGCCGGGTGCAAAGCCGCAAACCGCTGACCCTAGCGGAGCTGGTCACCTATAACGGCGCGGATCGGGAACAGCTGCTTTACGCGGGAGCCAAGACGGAAGGCAAAGTGGTTTGGTACACTTCACTGGCGGGGGATTCGTATAAAGCCATGATGAAGGCGTTCGAATCCAAATATCCCGGTGTCAAGGTGGAAGCCTATCGCGTCTCCGGCTCCGACATGACCACGCGGATGTTTGAGGAAGCCAAGGCCAAACGTCATATCGTCGACACCGTCGAGACGACGGAGGCCAATCTCATGTTCATGCGTGAAGCATTCCTGCTTCGCCCTTATCACTCGCCGCATTTTGCCTCTTACCCGGAAGACGCGAAGGAAAAGGGGGAGCGCGGACTCTACTTCTGGGGAATTGCCAGACAGTCCTACATCGGCTTCGCCTTCAACAAGAAACTTCTCTCCACAGCGGCGGTGCCGAAGAACTACGCCGGCCTGCTTCATGCCGAACTCAAGGGCCGAATGGGCATGTCGGTCAGCGATCCGAGTTACAAAGTGGTCGGCGCCATGCTTAAGACCCACGGCTTGGAGTTCGTGAAGAAGCTCAAGGTTCAGGAAATCGCCATGCACACGATCATCCCGCCGGCGCTGCTGGACCTGATCGCTTCCGGCGAGGTCTTGGCATCACCCGCCATCTTTCGTAATCACGTCATGGTGGCCATCGAGAAGGGCGCGCCGGTGGAGTGGGTGCCGCTCGATCTGGTCCCGACCAACGTCGGGGGCGCCGCCATCGCCGTCCAACCGCCCCATCCTCACGCCGCGCTGCTGATGGCAGACTACCTCCTCGGGCCTGAAGGACAAGGAGTGCTGGAAAGATATCAGTACGGCAACGCCGCGAAGAATTACGGGTTCAAACGTTGGCGGCCGGATCATGGCACGTCAACAGATAAGTACGAAAAAGAATTGACGCGCTGGGAGAAATTACTGCGTGACATCAGTCGAAAATGAGCATAATTGTTTTGCCGGAGGGATTTGATATATAAGCGGGTCTTACAGAGTCGTCGCATGCATGGAGCGGCTCAGCAAAAGCTGCATGCAAATGGTTTGACGACATCCGTCCGTGCTGAGCAACAAGTGTGAACGGAATTTTCAAGTTCTAATCGGGTCCGAATTATGCTGACGATGAACCCCGCGCAGTGGCTGTTTCTTCTTACGGGGATTACGCTGGCCTACTTGGTCCTGCCGCCGTTTTTCTTCATACTCCATACCAGTCTGGTTGTGGATCGCGGCATTCAAGCCGGTAGTTACACGATCCAGCATTTCGCTAGTATCATCGAGTCCCTCGATGACGTTCAGACCCTGCTTGCCAACTCGATTATCTTCTCGGTAGGTAGCGCTGGCATCGCTCTAGCTTATGGGACGCTGCTGGCATGGCTCGCGGAAAGGAGCAACGCGCCGTTTCGCAAGCTTGCGTACGTATCGGCCTACGTGTCATTTGCAATTCCCGGGATCATCAAGGTGGTCGGGTGGATCATGCTGCTCGGCCCGAAAGCCGGGATTCTCAACGCCGCGGTGGCCGCGGTGACGGGCAGTCCGCTTCTCAATATCTTTTCTCTTTCGGGCATGATTCTCGTCGAGAGTTTTCTCTGGATACCGGTGGTCTTTTTACTCATGTCCACGCCCTTTCGCTCCATGGATCCCTCTCTCGAAGAAGCGGCCACGGCGTCAGGAAGCACCGGCTGGCAAGTGTTTCGCAAGGTCACGTTTCCGCTGGCCTTGCCGAGCGTTCTGGCCGTTTTGATCCTAACTTTCATTCGTTCGCTGGAGGCCTTCGAGATTCCCGCGTTAATCGGCATTCCGGCGGGAGTTGAAGTCCTGACGACCAAAATCTACTTGCAGATCCGCGGCGGATTGATTCCGAAGTACGGCGAGGCGAGCGCCTACTCGATCATTCTTATCGGGCTCGTAGCCCTCGGCCTCTTTCCTTACTACAGAATCACCAGCAAGACCTACAAGTTCACCACGATTAGCGGCAAAGCCTATCGGCCACACCGGTTCGATCTCGGTCGTTGGCGATGGTTGGGCGGTTGTCTCATGCTCATTTTGCCGCTGCTGCAATTTTTTCCAATCATTGCCATAACCTGGTCCTCGCTCCTGCCTTTCGCCCAGGTGCCATCGCGGCGCGCGCTTTCGATGATCAGTCTCAACAACTACCGCACTGCCTTTGCGGATAGCAGCATCGTTGGCTCTGTCTTTAACAGTCTCACGGTCAGCGTGACATCGGCGACGGTCGCCATTATCATTACGTTTTTCGCCGCATGGCTGATCGTACGTGCTTCCATGAAAGCGCGCTGGCTGCTGGATCAAATGGCGATGTTGCCTTTGGTGTTTCCGGGAATCGTCATGGGAATCGCCATTCTTAAAATGTATTTGATGATACCGCTGCCCGTCTACGGGACGATATGGATTTTGGTCCTCGCTTTTATCGCGCGCTACCTTCCCTATGGAGTTCGCTTCAGCCACTCAGCGCTCTTAAGCCTCCACCGGGAACTCGAAGAAGGGGCCATGGCCAGCGGCGCCAGTTGGTTTCAGATGGTCCGTCACGTTGTCGTTCCTCTGATCATGCCCGCTCTCCTCGCCGGCTGGATTTATATCTTTCTCATCACCTTCAGGGAACTCTCCATCGCCCTCTTGCTCTACTCGCCAGGATCGCAGGTCGTGGCGGTAAAAATTTGGGAACTGTGGGACAACGGCCACGTCGGCGAACTGGCGGCTTTCAGTCTCGTCATTGCGGTCGGCACCGTGATCGTGGGGTCGATCTTTCTAAACATCGCGCAGCGTCACGGGCTGCAAGATTAACGTTTCACCGGAGTTCCGCATGGACGCACCATTCTATGTCATTGACGCAGATGCTCATCATTTGGACGGAGCCGCCTATAAGAACTATTTGCCTGCGCGTTTTCGAACTCGTACCGGACCCTACTTCCCCGCTTTTGGGTGGGATATCTTCTTGAACGGCACAACCGGTCGGAACCCGGGGAATCCCGACGAGTACTGCAGAGATCTCGACGCGGAAAAAATCGCCGCCGCTGTGGCTTATCCCAGCAACGCTCTCGCCATCGGCCTGGTGCGTGAGTTGGATCTGGTTGTCGAGTTAGCGAAAGCGTACAACGACTGGGCCTGCGATTTTTGCAAGAGCACCGGTAATCGTGTGCGTTATGCCGCAGTGATCGCGCCCCAAGTGATACCGGAAGCGGTGAACGAGATGCGCCGCAGCGTCATGCAACTCGGCGCGGTGGGGGTGATGATGCCGACCTTTGTGCAGGGAGGAATGGATCTCGGGCAGCCACAATTCGATCCGATCTATGCCGAGGCTCAGGAATTGGGAGTTCCCATCGGTTTTCACGCCACGGCTCAGGTGTCGCAGGGAAACTGGCGCTTTCATAAATATCTCGGCGTGCACATGACGTCTCATCCCTTTGAGCAAATGCTCACGGTCACCGCCATCATTTCCGACGGCGTCCTGGATCGTTTTCCGAAATTGAAAGTCGGCTTTCTCGAAGCCGGCGTCGGCTGGCTGCCGTACTGGATGGAACGTTTCGACGAGAAATATCTCAAGAGAAAAGCCGAGATGGAACCGCTCGCGATGCTACCGAGCGAGTATGTAAAGACTCACCGCTGTTATTTTACCTCCGAAGGCGAGGAATCGGCCCTACCCTTGGTCATCGAACAATTCGGCGACGAGTGCATGATGTACGCTTCGGATTATCCGCATTGGGATACCGATTGGCCGAATACCGTGAAGCACGTCGTCGAACGCAAGGATATCCCCGACAAGACCAAGCAAAAAATTCTCGCCGACAACGCGAAGGCGTTTTATCGCTTCTGACTGTGATGCGTCAGGCGCGCCTTACTTGTCATCTCGAACGAGTGAGAGATCTTTCTCGATCAAGATTCCTCGGCTACGCCTCGGAATGACGCGGCACACTTCCAGACATTTCGCCCGTTGAACGTTTTGAACCATTTGAACAATCTATTTTACGGAGACAAACCATGGCTGACAATAAACTCATCTTGGCTAATGTAAATGAAGACGACGGCATTGCCTGGCTGACTTTAAACCGGCCGGAGAAGAAAAACGCTCTGAGTATCGCCCTGCTCAGTGAAATTGGGGGCTTTCTTCGATCGATCCGTGACAATGACAAGATTCGTTGCGTCGTTACCACGGGCGCGGGAGACTCTTACTCATCAGGACGCGACCTATACGACATGCGCACAAATCAGACGCACAGGCGGCGCAGCCGCGGCGGCGATGGCGGCGTCGTCGAAATCGTTACTCTCATGCGCAGCTGCCCTCAGGTGACCATTGCGGCCGTAAAAGGGTGGTGCCTAGGCGGCGGTCTCGCGATGATTAATGGGCACGATCTGGTAGTCGCTGCTGACACGGCCAAATTCGGCATGCCGGAAATCATACGTGGCAGCTATGGTGCCACGGCAACTCCGACTCTCTTCCATGCCGGGATACCGTTCAAAAAAGCTTTCTATATCTCGCT
>DASQUN010000349.1:0-2899 GCA_035641275.1 Candidatus Udaeobacter sp.
CACGGAAGCCTAGCCATGATAGACCGGCTGTCTTGACACCTTGAAAATATTTTCAGTATGCCCATGGTCTCGCCGCGGAAGACAAAAATGGTCGAAGCAACCACATCGTCAACTACGGGAACGAACCAACTGAATCCGATGAGGAGCCAGTATCCTCAGTCGACGCCGAACTCGTCATGGATTTCGCCCTGCGCGTTGTGTTGCCACGCGACGTACATCATGGCAGCTGCAACAAGAAGGCCGCCGAGACTGCCAAAGATCGTACCTGTCTTTCACGGGTGCCGCGTCATCGCTGACGCTCCTGGGCTGCCTAACTAACGCTCCGGGTCAGCGGCGGCGCTCAGCGCCGTCCGCTGCAACCGGTTGTTAGACCGCTTGATTTAGGTAGTCGCCACTAGCAGTTCCTCGGAATTATTTGGCGGACGAAGGCCATCTGTCCTGCCCCGCGAAGTAGCGTTGGGCAAGCGTAGCTGCCGATACGTGCTGGACCTCTCTAAAGCCTGGATCGCGAGCCAGTGTCAGCATCTCTGTCGGCGTGAAGAAGCTGATGAAGGGCGTGCCGTTTGCTCGCGCCCCCGCTTCCGCTCGCTCAATCCCAGGACGCACCTCGGGGTCCGCCAGCTCGATCGGAAGCATGAACGACATGGCGAGCGTGGAGCCCGGAGCGAGCACCGCGACCTGAATTCAAAGCGCTAGCGCTTGCGCTGCTCTGCTCGTGTGCGCTGCTCTTTTGGCGAGTCAGGCGCATGGGGCTTTTACGTCGTCGCGATCGCGTCCTTGGTCAGGTACATGCTGACACCGGTGGACGCCACGACCGCCGGCCGCCCGGAATCGAAGCCCGACGCTGCCAGCCGCTCCCACCACGCGTCGCCTGCCTCGAAGTCGACTGGCACGAGCCGCAAGAACGACGGGATGCCGAGGCCGAGGTCGACGAGGCGCTGGCGCTTCCACGCCTGAGGGCCGGGCCGATCGATCTCCAACACGAGCAGACGGGAGGCAAGCTCCGGCCGACGCTGGGCGAAGGTGTCCAGGCCCGCTCCGAGGATGACGTACTGCCCGACGCCACGGGCAGCTTGTTCCGCGACGAGATCTTCGATGAAGCGGGCGCGGGCCACGATGGAGGCGCGGAAGGGCCGCGTGAACGGGCTCATGTCCGGACGGCTGCGCCATCCGTCGTCTGGAGCCGCCAGCTTCAAGCCGACTTCGTCTTCGAGCACGTGCGGCGGCGAATCGACTTCTACGTGCAGCGCCCGCCACAAGGCGACCCGCACCGCCGTGTTGTCTGGCGCCGCCACTTGCTTATCATGCATGGACGTTCTCTCTCTTGGTTTTCGGCTGTTGTCGGTCCAACCAGTAATATACAGACCGGCTTTTGTGGATACTAGTTCTATCCAAAACAGCGAACAGTCATTGACAGAAAAGAGGGGGAGAGAGGCACTGATTTTCTGTTGGTATTTGCTGGTGATTGTCGGTCTGGCTAATCTTCATGAGACTCGAAGTCAAGTGTGCGCAGCATATAACTGGATGTGTAAACCTCGTATCAGTTACTTACCGCCTTTGATGCTGCACATCCCCTGAGAAAACGTAACCTCAGGCTGTTGCACAAACTCGCAATTAGACAAGATTTTCTGCTCCGCATTTAGCTTCTGCTCAAGTTCGTTATACCGGGTCACTAGCCGTTTCAGCCTAGACTCATTTGCTGTCTCAGTCGAGTAAACCTCATACGACCATGGTCCACCACATGGCTTCGATCCCAACGCAATCAGTTTACATTGCGACGCTTTGCTGGCATTCGGAACGCCAATCTCTTTCTTGATTTCCCGCCCTAGCTCTTCTAGGGGCTTGAAGGCGGTCAGATCTGCCGCTTTCAAGTCAGAAAAGATTATCCTGCCGACATCCGGATGAGTTTGGACAACAGCGAGACTAATGAGCAAGGCTAATGAGAATAAAGCACAAAGCATACGCCGATCCATTGATGCCTCCCTTCAGGCCAACCGCGAAACGCAATGCAACTGCCGTGAGGACCTCGCCGTTCTTTCACTGGCGATGCCGGATCGGTTTTCTATCAGCGGCATGCTTCGCTGGTCTTTTTAACAGAACGGTATCGCTTTGCGCGGCATACGCTACAGCCTCCCATCCCTCGCGACCGAGATCATTTAGAATCTGCTCATGCTTTTCTCGTTGGTGCGGTTCGGTGGCATCAACAAGCAATCCGAGCGCTACTAATTTGTATTCCCATTGCATATAAGCGCCTACCATTCCCTTGGGGTGCGTAGCTGGGAACCCAATCTGCCGATCTTATCTGTGATGATTCTTCCCATCCCACCACTGCTGTAACGCAGGCGTATTGCAGGCAATCATCCCCCAACCAAGTATCACTGGCGCTGTCGCGTCAGTTTTCACTGAATATCTGAAAAAAAACTCTCACTGATTCCAAGCTGAGCAGCCGCACTCCTCGGGGAGTATAAGTCGTAGCCGGGGGTTCTGCTGCTACCATCAATCAGCTTATCGGTCCTATCCAGCAGAAAATACCTTGGCTCTTCTTTCCTAAAGCCTGGGTCGGAGACCATCCAGCCGGACCTCTAACCCAAAACGACACGAGGATTGCCAATCCCCTTCCGCTGACGAAGCTAGCGGGTTCCAGGAAAACTTCACCCGCGCTCCGGGCATTGAATGCCATCGCTCTGTCCGGATTTCTGTTCCGCCTGCAACCTCTGAAATCCGCCGAGGCTCGGCCGAATTTGTCGGCCAAAAAAGAATGAGGCGCCATTTCTGGTGCCCCATTCGATTCAAGATAGAGCCTGGATATTACTTTGCAACTTTTATATTTTTCGCCTCTCCTTTCTCATGTTCCACTGTGACGCTCTGCCCCTCCTTCAGGTCAGAGCGGCTTTTAACG
>DASQUN010000350.1:0-5541 GCA_035641275.1 Candidatus Udaeobacter sp.
CGCATCTACACCGGATCCGACGACGAGTCCCATTTCGAGGAAAAGGAAGTCGAACTCAAGCTCAGCGGCGACATGCAAGTTTCCGCCCTGGAGCCGGCCACCGGCATCTACTTCCGGCAGGCGCCGGCGGATCACCTGAACGATTTCCATCCCGCGCCGCGCCGTCAATACATTATCACGCTGTCCGGCCAAGTTGAGATCGAAACAGGTGACGGAACGATAAAACGATTCGGCAAAGGCGACATCATGCTCGCGGATGATACCACCGGACGCGGCCATATCACACGCGTGGTTGGCGACGAGCCGCGCGTCTACGTCACGATTCCCTTAAGATAGGGATCAATCATCAGCGATTTCAAGTGAGCGGGCTCAGGGCGAGCCTCGGGTGCGCGGCGCGCCAAACTTGCGACTAGCGCAACCAAGAAAACAGCAAGACGATTCCGGTTCCCACGACCATGCCAGTGACTGCGCTTTTCGTCCGATAGGCAATGAGAATGGCCGCCATCAACGCCACGCCGCGATGGGGAGCCGCCTGGGACTCGAAACGCCCGCCGGTTATGAACAGGGTGGTAGAGATGATGCCGCAAATCAGGCCGTATGATAGATAGCGCAGAAGCCGGTCCCATGCTTCCGGAAACTTCTGCCCAACCAAGTAGAGTTGTGGCAAGGCGCGGGCCCCATAGGCCATGAGCCCCATGATCAGGATGATTTCGAACCGTGTGATGTCCACTGTTCCAAACTCCAACCCAAAATAGCCACGGCCATTGAGGTCGCGAGCCAACCCCACCCGGGTGTAACCAAAGCCCCCGGGATCGCGGCAATGAGACTCGCCAGGCAGATGAGCGGCATCGTCCAACCGCGCATTTCCACAACCAGCAAGCCGGCGAAATATCCGGGCAGTACGAATTTGAGCGCTTCATCGAAGTCACGCGGTATTCCGAGCGCAATGCCATAGCCGACCCCGGTTCCGACAACCCAAACCAAAAAACTTGTGATCCCCACGCCGAGAAAAAGGCCCAGATTGCTGTAGCCGTGCGTCGCGTGAACCTCCGTTGAATGATGCGTCCCCGCCGCTCGCTCTCTTTGAAATTGGAGATAGGGAACGATAAAGCTGCTCGCGCTGATAAAATGGCAGGAAAAGAGCAGGCCAAGCCGTTTCACGCCGCTAAAATAAGGCGCTAACGCGGCACTCATAGGCACAAACCGAAGGTTCATGAGAAATCCGGCGAATAGCACTTGCACGGCCGACTTTCCTTCGGCTAACGGCCCCAGGACAGCGAATTGCGCAGGCCCGGAATAGACCCACGCAGACATCAGTATGATTTCATCGAGTTTGAGCCCATGTGCCTGAGCTGCAACCCCCCAGGCGATTGCAGAAGGAACGAAAGCGATCCAGATCGGAATCGCGGCCTTCATCCCCTGGCCAAAACGCATACGCACGAGCATCATTTTCGCTTAGCCGACAACCGTGCAAAGGTCAATTGACCTATCCGGCGAACGACATTATGCGTCGTCATTTCCATATTGAAATTGCTCTTTGCATGTGCAAACCTGATTTTCCTCATGGCGGAAGAGGCAACGAATCTCCTGCGCGAGCTTCCTTCGGTCGACCGATTGCTAAAGCATCCCCTATGCGAAGCTCTTCTGTCCCGCTACAATCGCGATTACGTCACTCGTAGGTGCCGCGAAACGCTCGACGAAGTCCGCGCGGATCTGCGACAGGGTAAAGGCCGCACCGAAGTTAAAGAGGAATCGATCCTGTCGCGGCTCGAGGACCGTATTCTCGCCGAGAGCCAACCCGGCCATGTTCGTGTGATCAACGCCACCGGCACAATTCTTCATACCAATTTGGGACGCGCCTTGCTCCCGCAAGTCGCTATCGATGCGATGGCGGCCGTCGCCCGCGATGCCGTCAACTTGGAATATGACTTGACGGCGGGCAAACGGGGGCGGCGTGAAGGAGCGATTCAGAAGCTATTGGTCGAGCTGACCGGAGCGGAAGCCGCTACCGTTGTGAATAATAACGCCGCGGCGGTTCTCCTGGGATTGAATACTTTGGCCCAAGGCAAGGAAGTCATCGTTTCCCGCGGCGAGCTGATCGAGATCGGCGGCGCTTTCCGCATCCCCGAGATCATGGCCAAAAGCGGAGCCATTTTGAAAGAAATCGGCAGCACCAACCGCACGCACGCCGCGGACTATGAAAACGCGATTCACGAGAAGACCGCCCTGTTGCTGAAGGTGCACACGAGCAACTACAAAGTCGTCGGATTCACGTCCGAGGTGGCGCTTGACCAACTGGTGGCGATCGGCAAGAAGCACGGGATCCCAGTCATGGAGGATTTGGGCAGCGGTGCATTGATTGATTTAAGCCGTTATGGCTTGCCCAAGGAACCGATCGTGGCGGAGCGCATCCGAGCCGGCGCGGATATCGTGACTTTCAGCGGCGACAAAATCCTCGGCGGTCCGCAAGCCGGCTTGATGGTCGGCAGCAAAGAACTCATCCTACGGACGAACCAGAACCACCTGCAGCGTGCCCTGCGCTGCGGCAAGCTGACGTTGGCAGCGCTGGAGGCAACGCTGAGACTCTATCGACAGGCGCCTGCAATTACCGAAGCCATTCCAACGCTGAAAACCTTTACGCGTCCGCTCGATGCCATCCGCATGCTCGCGGAAGAAGTCCTGCCCAAGCTTCAGCAGGCGCTGGGCACCGGCTTCCGACTTGCAATTGAGTCCTCGACTTCACAGATCGGCAGCGGCGCTTTGCCGACGGAAGAACTGCCCACTGTGGTCATCGCCGTGACACACGAAAAAGAGCCGGCGCGGCGGCTCGCGGAAAGATTTCGACGCGCCGACCCCCCGATCATTGGCCGGATCCGAGACGACCGTTTCCTCCTGGATCTTAGAACCATCTTCGACGCTGAAGATCTGATCCCGAATTTCGCCCACGACGGCATTAAGAACTAACCGAGTTGAGGATTTCGAAACTTGAGCCGCATGATACTAAAATTCGAGATCTAAAATCGCCCATCGAATCATGCCTTACATCATCGGCACTGCCGGACATATCGATCACGGGAAGACCAGTCTGATCAAAGCGCTGACCGGGCAGGATACCGACCGTCTCAAAGAGGAAAAAGAGCGCGGCATCTCTATCGATTTGGGTTTCGCGCATCTTGATCTGCCCGACGGAACGGCGGCCGGTATCGTCGATGTTCCGGGTCACGAACGTTTCATTAAGAACATGCTGGCCGGCGCCCATGGGATTGACCTCGTCCTCTTCACGGTGGCGGCGGACGACGGCGTCATGCCGCAGAGCGAAGAACATTTGGATATCGTCCATCTGCTCGGCATCGAGCTGGCGATTTTTGTCATTACGAAAATCGACCTTGTTTCTCCAGCGAAGATCACCGATGTCGAAGAAGAAATAAGGATCCTTACGCTCGGGACGCTGCTGGAAAATGCACCGATCCTGCGAGTCTCGACGCTGACCGGAGAAGGACTCGGACAACTGAAAGAAGCGATCGCTCAAATTCTTAAATCTTGCAACAAGCCCGCGCCGAGCGGTTATTTCCGCCTCCCCGTCGACCGCGCCTTTGTGCTTCAAGGGCATGGCGTGGTCGTCACCGGAACGGCCTTGAGTGGACAAATCAAACCCGGCGATCGGGTGCGCTGCCTACCGGCTGATCAGATCTACCGCGTGCGCAGTCTGCAGGTCCACGGCCAATCGGTCGAAAGCGCCGGATGGGGCCAACGCGTAGCGTTGAATCTTACCGGACCCGAGCGAGCCGATGTCGAGCGGGGACATGTCATCTGCCATGAAAAGCTAACGCTCACCTCGGATCGTTTTGACGTCTCTCTGGAAATAAGACCGGCCGCTGTCAACGGGATCAAGAACCATCAGCGCGTCCGGGTTCACTTGGGCACGACTGAACGATTAGGTAAAGTCATTCTCCTGGGAACAAAGGACAAGGCAGAGTCGAAAAGCTCCGCCTATTGCCAGATCACGGTCGCCGAACCGCTCATGACCCTACGCGGCGATCATTTTATCTTACGGGATGAAACCGCTCGACGCACGCTCGCGGGTGGCGTCGTCATTCATCCGTGGGCGAGACGGCACAAACGCAATGAAACGGATCTCGAAGCCAGACTGGCATTCCTCCATTCGGGTAGTCTGACACAACTGACCGAGGCTTTTCTTGAAGAGAGTCCGGAATTTGCGATGCCCATTGAATCCGTCCATCAGTTCCTGAATTTGGATGAGGAGGAGACGCGGAATAAAATCGAGAAGATGCAGGGGTTGCGTACCGTCAATGCCGAGGGCGAAAAGGTCTATACGACAGAAGCCAAATGGCAAGGCGTTAAAACACGGCTGGTTAAAGTGCTCCAAGACTTTCACGCCGCCCATCCTCTTCTTCCGGGCATGGAGATGGAAGAGTTGCGAGGCAAGCTTCCCTACGATCTGTCGCCGAAGATTTTTCGGGTGATCACTGATCTGCTGCTGTCGGAGAAAGCTGCGGCCAAAGAAGGCAATCTCCTGCGTCTTCCCACCCATCACATCCAGCTAGGGGGCGCGGAGCAATCCCTGATGGAAAAGATCAAAAGGATTCTCGGTGAGCAGCCGATGGCTCCGCCGGATTTGAAGGAGATCGAAAGGCATCTCGGCGTGAGTCGCAACCGGTTAAATGAAGTGATTCGCTTGCTCGAACGCGACGGTTCCATTGCGCGCGTGGCCACCGATCTCTATTTCCTTTCCAGCTGCGTTGACAAGGTGAGGAGCGTTCTATATACGTTTCTCTCAGAGAAAGGCGAGATCACCGCCGCTGCCTTCCGCGATCTCCTCGGCTCCAGTCGCAAATATACTATCGCGCTGTTGGAATATTTTGACCGTGAGGGAACGACGATCAGAGTCGGTGATATCCGGCGCTTGAAATCCAAAGCCGTTGCGGCGGCGGGGAAGCGAAACGCCTCTGGTAAGTAGAACTATTGAAAGGACCTATGGGCCTCGGTAAAAAACCAGCCGTGCGGCTTACGCAAGAGGTCAAGGCCGCGGGTTGAGCCGGCAAGCTCGGCGCCGCCGACCTCGTGCAGGTCTTGCACGACTTACCCAAATTCAATAACGCCGACATGCTGGTCGGCACGGAAACGTCCGACGACGCGGGGGTGTTTCGTCTCCGTCCCGATCTGGCGATCGTCAATACGGTGGACTTTTTCACGCCCATCGTTGACGATCCCTATGTTTTCGGCCAGATCGCAGCGGCGAATTCTCTTAGCGACGTTTACGCCATGGGAGGAGAACCCAAGACGGCGATGAACATCGTCTGCTTTCCCAAAGGCAAGATGGCCATGGAGATTCTGGGCGAGATTCTCAAGGGTGGCGCCGATAAGGTCAAAGAAAGCGGGGCCGTCGTCATTGGCGGCCATAGTATTATCGACGAAGAAATCAAATACGGCATGGCGGTCACAGGCATTATCCACCCCGACAAAATCTTGCGCAACGTCGGAGTTCAAGAAGGCGATGTGATGATTTTGACCAAACCGTTG
>DASQUN010000351.1:0-6070 GCA_035641275.1 Candidatus Udaeobacter sp.
GCATCCAATAGTCGAACGGCGCGGTCGTAGATCGACAGGATGTCTCCCATGAGGTGTCACTCCAGCGTCTAACGCTTTGCTAACCGGCGCGGGGCGCGATTGCCCGATATGGGCGCCGACGGGTCACCGCGTCCGGTTGAGCAAAAAGTTAGAACCAGTCACTCCGAGCGGGCGTCGCGCGCGGTGGTCACAGATGTCGCGTTTCAGCTGGCGGATTTTGCCAGTTATTGTGGCGTCCATCCGCATAGCGCACCGGCGCCGTGATCAGTTCTTCCGGCTCGGCATTATCGAGCGTCGCGATAAAAATGCCGACAAAATCTCCACCCATGTAATCGGCGCTGCCGACCTCGTGCGTGCGCACGCCACATACGTCGCAGAAATACTTCAGGGGCGCTAGCGGATGCTTGTGGTAACCCTTGATGTTGTCGCTGCCGCTCAACACACGGAATGACGAGGGTTTTACAAATGCTTTCCATGAACGAGTTTTCATACAGAACGTGCAGTTGCATTTGCTCGTCCCTTGAGCGAGGTCGATATCTGCTTCGTAGCGGACGGCCCCGCAATGGCAACTTCCGGTGTAGGTTCTCTTCATGAGTCATGTCCCCCTACCCAAGTAGTGAAAATAGTAGATCTGGCCCGATAAGAGGTTCAACTATTAAGTGAGCCGCCGCAGGCGGCGATAAATGCCGGTTGGCCTATCTCCGCGATGGCTCCGCCATTCAAATCCAAATCGGTTGCAATATCCACTAGCTACCATGTCTACCGTTCGACCGGGAAATCCTGCGGCAACGAAATACACATTATCACTGACGATGTGCATCCTGGCCCCGGTTCAATTGCGGAAATCTTGGGTTAACAGCTCGCGACGAAGCGCACCTGATGCCTGTTCCTACTAGTATATGGTGAGAGTAGGCCATCTTTCGGTTACAGGTTTGTCACAGTAAGTTAACCTGCCTGTAAACGCAGCGTTACTTGAGCGCGCGAGCTTAACGCCAACCGGGACTAACCGGTGAACTGTTTTCTTCTCGCGAATCTTCGCACATGTAAAGGAGGGCAGATGTCCATGAAAAGATTTTCATCATTGCTGCTGGGCTTTGGAATGATCGTCGGGGTCGTTGCGGGCGCCGCCGGGAACGACCAGGATACGGCGATACGCGCCGGCGGGTCGACCACGCTGCTGCCGATCATGGCCAATTGCAGCAGTGAGTTCATGGAGAAATATCAAACTTGGGATCGCGTCGATGCTTCCTTACCCAAATCGACCACTACGGTTTTTGTCACCGGGGGAGGTTCGGGATTCGGCGTGAAATCGCTTTTGAGCGGTGTTGTCGACATCGGCATGGTCTCGCGCGATCTAAAAGACCAGGAGAAAAAACTACTGGGCGAGCACCAGACCCATTTGGTCGGCAAGGATGCGGTGGCGATCGCGGTTAGCACGCGAAATCCTTTGGCCGGCCGGAAGAAGGGATTTACACCTGCCGAGCTTGCCGCGATCTTTTCGGGGGAGATCAAGAGCTATCAAGAACTAGACCGCGCGTTGCCCGCTAAACCGATCGTTCTTTTGACCCGCGATTCGGGCGCCGGCTCGACCGAAATCTTTCAAGAGAAGATTATGGGCGACAAAAAATTCTCGCCCAAGGCGCTGCAGCTCCCGGCTCAGGGCGCGCTGCTGGAAAAACTCCAGGCAAACAGCAATGCCATCGCCTACATTTCGTCCGGACTTGCGTTGAACAGCAAGAATCTCAAGGCGTTTGCTTTGGAAAACGTCCAGCCCACGGATGCCAACGTGACCAACGGCACCTACCCGCTCTCCCGACCGCTACTGATGGTCGTCAAGGGAGCGCCCGCGCCGACGGTGCGCCACTTTGTGAATTACGCGCTCACTAGCTGCCAGAAAATTGTCGTCGCCAACGGCTATGTTCCGTCGGGGAGTATTAATTGACCGTCTCACGCGCCGGTGGAAATCTCTTCGGTCATACCTCGTTTTTTCGTTCGCCGTTTGCAAGGTGGGAGGAATCTTTCCAGGAAGCCGTCGCGCGATTCTCGTTCTTAGTTCTGCTCATCGTCGGAATCGCGACCCTTCTTCTGGCGCTTGTGATGGTGGCCCGGGAAGGCTATCCGGCGCTGTTTGCGGGCAGCGGCCTATGGGGTTTGCTGATCGCTGACCCATGGGAGCCGCTGTCGCAGCCAGCCAGACTCGGCGTGCATCACGCGTGGCTTTCGACCCTGGCAGTGACGGCGATTGCCCTTGCGTTCGCCGTTCCGTTGGGTTTCGGGATCGCCATTTTCATCGCTGAAATCGCACCGGCGACGATCAAAAAAATGCTGCAACCATGTCTGGAGTTGCTAGCCGGCATTCCATCCGTGGTCTACGGCTTTTTCGGCTACGTCACTTTGGTTCCGTGGTTTGAAAGCAGACTTGAGATGGCTACCGGGGAATCTTTGCTCGCTGCCGGATTGATCTTGGCTGTGATGGTCTTGCCCTTCGTTGCGTCGACTTCCGCCGAAGCGCTCGGTGCCGTTCCAGGCGACACCAAGGAAGCCGCGCTCGCTCTGGGAGTGAATCGCTGCTGCACGACGTTCCGGGTACTTGTTCGGTATGCCGCGCCGGGAATGTTCGCGGCGGTGGCGCTCGGATTAGCGCGTGCTCTGGGGGAAACCTTGGCGGTGCTTATGTTGGCAGGCAACTCGCTGGCCGTGCCGGGTTCGCTCCTGGATCGCGGACAGCCGATTACTGCGCTGATTGTCACCGAACTCGGTGAAGCTGGTATCGGCTCGCCGAAGCAACACGCTCTATTCGCCGCCGCGTTAGTATTGATGGCAGTGATCCTTGTCGTCAATGCTGCCATCGGCTGGCTCAAACGAAGGATGCTTTATAGCGATGCTTGATTCGTCATTGCGGGCCGAACGAACGCGCATCTGGCAAGACAAATTTTTCACGGCCGTCGCATGGAGCGTCGGCTTACTGGGTTTCATGCTGCCTATTTCCATAGTTGTGTTTCTTTTCTATCGCGGCGCCGAGGCGATCAACTGGGACTTACTGTGGCAGAGCCCGCGGGGTTTTCCGCTCGGCAGCTCCGGCGGCATCCGGCCCGCCATCGAAGGTTCGCTCGCTCTCGTCATCATCGGCTTAGCGGTTTCCCTGCCGCTCGCCGTGGGCGGGGCTATCTATCTCACGGAATACAGTGCGTCGGATCGGCTGAGACGCGCGGTGAGCTTTTACGGGCAATGCTTCGCCGGTATGCCTGCCATCATCTACGGGCTTTTCGGCTACTCCTTCCTGGTGGTGTACTTGCGAATGCGCACTTCGTTGCTCGCCGGCGGCATAACGTTGGGGTTGGTGATGCTGCCGGTCATTCTAGTAGGCGCCTACGAAGCCATGCGCGCCGTGGAAACGAAATATCGCGAAGCGGCGCTCGCCCTCGGCGTCAGCCGGTCTTATGCTTTGCGCAAAAACATTTGGCCCAAAGCGCGCGCGGGCATAATGGCCGCGGTGGTGCTTGCTGCCGGGCATGCCTTCGGCTCGGCGGCGCCGGTGCTGTTGACGGCGAGCGTCGTTATGTCCAAGAGCGGACTCGATCTGTCGTCGCCGGTGATGACCTTGCCGACCCATCTCTATTATCTCGTCAGCGAGGGACGTTCGCTTGAGCAAGCCTACGCCACGGCATTGATCCTCGTTTCACTTTTACTCACAGCAAACTTTTCGGTCATGGTGATTAAAAGCCGGCAAAAACGGTAAAGCATCCGATGAATGAGTCGAGCGCTACGTCAGCGGGATTGGATTGGCGCGGCAGCGATACTGTCGTCGTCGGAGCGGGGCGGCAGCCACAGAACGAGAGTGCGCCGATTGTTCTGGCGGTGCAGGGCGTTTCAGTAGCCTATGGTAAAAGGGTCGTGCTCAGCGACGTCACCTGCGCCTTTCCGGAAGGCGAGATTACTGCAATTATGGGCCCGTCGGGTTGCGGGAAATCGACTCTCCTGCGGGTGCTCAATCGGACCTTGGAACTCATCCCACAGGCGCGCCTGCTCTCGGGTACTGTTGCTTTCCGCAACAAAGATCTGCACGACGGCGGCGCTCATGCCGCGGCAATTCGGAAGCGCATCGGCTTGATTCATCAACGGCCGGTGCCGTTTCCGATGAGCATACTCGAGGACGTCCTGTTCGGCGCGCGCTATCATAGCCTTCTAAACGGCGTCCCGCCGACCGAGTATGCGCAGCGCTATCTAGAGCAGGTGGGCTTGTGGAACGAAGTGAAAGATCGGCTGCGCGATCGCGCCGAACGGCTGTCCGGCGGTCAGCAACAGCGCCTCTGCCTGGCGCGCACTCTCGCCAACCAGCCGGAAGTCATTCTAATGGATGAGCCCTGCTCGTCTCTCGATCCGGCGGCAACTCAACAAATCGAAGAGTTGATCCGCGGGCTCAAGGCGCGCTACACCATCGTCATCGTGACCCACAACTTGGCTCAAGCCAAACGTGTCTCCGATCGCGCGATATTCATGCTCGACGGGAAGATCATCGAAGAAGGGCGCACAGACGAGATATTCATTACCCCGCGCGTGAACCTTACCCGTGATTTTATCTCGGGAAAAATTGGTTAGCCTTTGGAGGTAAATATTCATGACGCTGATCGGTAAACAACGGATCGTTATCGGCATGTACGATGGTTTCGGCATGGACTATATGGAAGCAAGTCCGTTGCCCGGATTCCGCTCCATGGCGGAACATGGTTTTTTTAAACGGGTGAGCGCGGTTTTTCCAACGGTAACCAATGCCAACAATGCGTCGATTTGTTGCGGCACGTGGCCTAAAGAGCACGGCATTACGGGCAACTCCTATTTCAACGAGGGGACCGGTGAAGCCGATTATATGGAAAACGCCGATTTTATTTGCGTCCCTACGATCATTCAGCGCGCCGCTGAGCGCGGCGTAAAGTCGGCGTTGCTGACGTGCAAAGTAAAAACCATTCATCTGCTCGGGCGGGGCGCGGAGATCGCGGTAGCCGCTGAGGCGCCGCCTGCCGAATGGGTCGAGCGCTACGGCAAACCAGCGAACATTTATAGTCGCGAGATCAATTACTGGCTGTGGCAAGCGGCCGTCGATATTCTCAAGCACCGCCGAGACATCGGTCTCCTATACGTTCACACCACGGATTATCCGATGCATACCTGGGCGCCGGCGGCGTCGGAATCGAAGGAGCACCTGGCCACTCTCGATCAGCTCCTGGAGGAAGCGAAAGCTGCTGCGCCGGATGCGGCATTTTTGCTCACCGCCGACCACGGCATGAATTACAAATCGCGCTGCTGGGATCTTTTCAAGGCTTGCCGTGATTTGGGAACCGAGGTGCGCTTTGCGCTTTCCGCGGAAAAAGATCGTTACGTGAAGCACCACCGGACCTTCGGCGGTGCCGCCTGGGTCTGGCTCAAGTCACCGAAGGACGAGAGCAAGGTAACCGAGACCCTAATGGGGCTCAAGGGAGTGGAAGACGTGCTGCCGCGCCGCGACGCGGCCGCCAAATTCGGTCTCATGCCCGAGCGCATCGGCGAGCTGGCTGTATTCGGCGACGCCGAAACGGTGTTCGGCGAGCTCGAAACTCCGATAGAGGAACTGGAGCAGGGTTATCGCTCGCACGGTTCGCTCCACGAATCGGACATCCCGCTGATTATTTACAACTCTTCGATCAAACTTCCCTCGCAGGAAAATTTTACGGCGAACCTCGACCTCACACGTCATATCGTGGTGTGAAGCGAATTCATTCCCGCCGCAACTGTCAGCCGAGGACCGACGAGGATCTTCGGCGATCAGTGGCCTATATCTCTCCGCTTAAGACCTCTGAAAGACCTCTCTCAACAGCGGCAGCCTCCAACCGCGAGCCGGACGCGCGACCTGAGTTGCATCAATCGAGAGAACCGGGCACGGCGCGCCCCTGCGCACCGCTTCCGAAATGCCGGATGTAAATATGCGGCCAAGCTTCGCTCTTTTGCATCGAGCCATGACAATGAGGTCGACCTCCTCCTGAAACGCTGCGGTGACAATCTCTTCCGATGCCTTGCCCAGTGCCACTCTGGGTTT
>DASQUN010000352.1:0-3276 GCA_035641275.1 Candidatus Udaeobacter sp.
GTATGTACAGGGGGCGGCGCCGCTCGATGTGAAACGGCTCATCTGGGAGCACGAGCAGGACGAGCTGATCGGTAACCAAAGCGAAGGCAAGGATGATTATATTACGCTGGCGATGAAAGAAGGCGCCGTTTTAGGTCTGGAGGCAAAGGCGTTCGATCGCACTCCGGTACTGGAAGGCGCAACCGCTTGCTTTTATTCCTGGCTGCATATCGCGCAGCGATCTTGGCTGGAAGCTATCGCCGCCTCGGCCATTCTCGAGATGCGCAATTCAAGCCAGCTGATTAAGGGCGGATCCTTGTCACAGCGGATCGGCGAATTATTCGCCCGCGATCTTGGGATTCCTCTGAAGAACCAGATCAACAACGCCGAGCACGTCGTGATGGATGTCGAGCACGCGCACCTGCTCTACAAGATCGCGCAAAAGCATGCCATTACCGAAGGGGGGCAGAAGGCGATCCTTCATGGCGCCAAGGAGAGCCTGATGATCGATCGCGTCTACCGGGGTCACCTTGCCGACATGCTGGAGTCATTGCCTTGAATCTGCGATCATGAAATACCTGCAAAGAGCTGACGGGACCGTTGGGGGATCTATGGGTATCGTTAACGAATTGACAGCCACGCTGGACAAGATGGTCAACGACCAATTTGAATCGCTTGAATTTCGAAATTTTTTTTCAGTGCCGCTGACCATGGATCGGGGGCGGTTCTATGTTATTCAAAACGCGCTTTACACCAGCAACCGCCGCGACTGTTGGGGCTACGTGCAAGGCGCGGCACCATTGGAAGTCAAGCGGGTGATTTGGCACCACGAGAGCGACGAGCTGATACACGACCCGCGGGCCAATATGGATCACTATACGTTGACAGTTAAACAGGGGGAGGTGCTGGGGCTCAGCGCGGCGGATTTTGAAAAGGCCGATCTGCCGCCCATGGTGCGAGCCTGCTTTTATGCCTGGCATCACATCGCCATCCGAAGTCATTGGCTGACAGCCTATACTTCATCCCACATGCTCGAACGCCGGAACAACGGAAACATCGTAAAAGGCGGGGGCATGTCCTATCGAGTGGGCAAGAAGTTTGAGAATGAGCTTGGGATCAATCTAAAGAAAATGATTTCTCTCGACGTCCACGTCGTGGCGGACACGGACCACTCAGACAGCATATCGGAAATGTTTGAGCGCTACGTTCACACCGCGGAAGACCGCGACTTGGTTCTCAAAGGCGCACAGGAGTCGATGGCGATTGACCGTGCCTACCGGGGAGCCCTTGGTTACTACATGGAACAAATCAAGTAAACGATCGCTTGTTCCCGCTCTGGCTCTTGTCTGGCCCCGCAGGTTGGAACGGTTCTCTACCTTAAGTATTTTTTTTTGGCCTCTGTATGTAGGCAATCATCAGGAAGGAAAATTGAGATGAAGAATTTGAATCAGGCGTCGGCGTTTTCTCAGAAAAGCCCGTATGACATTTATCAGGAGTGGGAAGAAATCCCGGTCTATAAAGACTTCATCGTTCCAGATCTTTTGAGTCTGAAGCTCGGCCATTGGGAACGGACCGGAGGCAAAGCGGCATTCGTCAATATGGACGGCGCCGGCGGAACTTGTGATACGGTCATCGAGGAGATTCCACCGGGAGGAGAACTTAAACCGGTGCGCCATATGTACGAGAAGGCGGTCTTCATCTTGCAAGGCCAGGGCGCAACCACGATTTGGAACGACGGCGGAAAGAAACACACGCTCGAATGGCAAAGGGGAAGTTTATTTTCGACGCCGCTCAATGCTTGGCATCAACACTTTAATGCACAGGGAAGCGAGCCCGTGCGAATGATTTCGTTGACCGACGCTCCAGTTGTCATTAACCAATACAGAAATCTGGATTACATTTTTAACAACTCGTTTGTCTTCACGGACCGCTACAGCGGAGGAGCAGACGAGTGGGGAAAAGCCGGACGATACCTGCCGGAGATCAAGAGAGGGCGAGTCTGGGAATCGAATTTCATCGCGGATCTATGGGGCTTTCAACCGAAGGACTACAAAGAGCGCGGCGGAGATAATCGGACTACCCTCTTCGAATTCGTCGATAACACGATGAGCGCGCACCTTTCGGAATTTCCCGTAGGCAAGTACAAGAAGGCCCATCGCCATGGCGCGGGCGCACACATCGTCATGCTGACCGGTTCCGGATATTCGTTCCTTTGGGAACAGGATCGGGATGACAACAAGAAGCGTGTCGAGTGGGGCCGGATGAGCATGTTCGTTCCGCCGATGCAGTGGTGGCATCAACATTTTAATCCAGGTGCGGAGCCGGCCCGCTACTTGGCGCTGAAGCCGTGGGGGTTTAAGTTTAAAGTTGAGGATCTGAAAGATACCGGTGAAGACGTCAAGAAGGGCGGAGCGCAAATCGAGTACGAGGATCAGGACCCTGAAATTCACCGGATCTTTGTCGGAGAATGTAAACACCGCGGCGCCGAGCCCAGGATGCCCATGTTTGGAACATGAACGAAAATAACTATTCCCTTGGATTGAGCCATGGTGCAATCGACGGCCTACCGGGAGGCCTAACTGCAACAAGGCCAGACGCGGGAAGCCGTCGGGGCGTTGGAGCTTGGACGGCTGCGGTCGGTGGCGCCACGGCTGGTCTTTTTTTGGAGAAAACTACACTCAATTGTGTTAAGATGCATCGGAAAAATGTTGCGCTCCATCAAAGGAATGATGGGCAGTGCCATAGCGGCCTTGAAAAGACCGAAAAGGCTCCGTTCCATCAAAGGCTTCAGCTTGATTGAACTGCTGGTGGCCGTGGCCATCATCAGTATACTCGTCGCTATCGCTATCCCGCAGCTTGCCCTTTACAGGAGCCGGTCTGTTGATTCACAAATGAAAGCGGCTCTCAAGAATGCCGCGATCGCGATGGAAAGCTATTTCGCGGAGTATAAAGTATATCCTGACGCGGTCAGCAAAATCACGGCCGTCGGGTTCCGGCAAACCAGTGACGTGACGCTTACTATCGATGTGACGTCGCCATCGGCCTTCACTCTTACCGCCAGTCATCCGAGCGGTACGCAGCCAAGCTTTACCTACGACAGCAGCACCGGTTTAATCAATTGATGCTAGGCTCGGATTATTTATGGACGAGGAAAAACCGTCACACAATGTAAACCGAGAGACAAGCCCTTCCGGCCGCGGTCAATAGGCCTCTACCTTCTAGTGTCGTGTCTCAGAGCTCGTTACATAATTTAATCGTCATTCCGGGCAAGCTGGCGATAGCTAGCGCGACCCGGAA
>DASQUN010000353.1:0-7928 GCA_035641275.1 Candidatus Udaeobacter sp.
TAAAAAGACTGCAAGGAAGGATCATAAACTTCCGCAGAGTTGAGCACTGTGTTTTGCCCATTGACGCCGCCGGCAATCAAGACCCTACCATCTTTTAGCAGAGCCGCGCTGTGGAATTGACGTGGCGTAGTCATGCTGCCAGTCACGAGCGAAAAATTTTGCGCAGCTGCATCGTAAATCTCAGCGCTTCCAGAGGCATCGCCGCCAACGATCAGGATCTTGCCATCAGACAGAGTTGTGGCCGTGTGGCCGCTCCGCGCCCGCTTCATCGACGGGCCGGAAGAAAATAAGCCCAGGCCAGAGTCGTACACTTCCGTTGAATCGAGGGCACCGACTTGGTCGCGCCCGCCGCTGATCAGAACGCGCCCATCGGGAAGTAGCGTCGTGGTGTGATCTGTGCGCGGTGAAACAGCGGCAGGCGCGGGGGTGGAGGTGAGTGAGACCGGATCGAAAATTTCTGCCTGGCTCAAGATGCCATTTTGGTTTTCCCCACCAACAATTAAAATTTTCCCATTTTGCAGCAAGGTCGCGGTATGTCCCCGACGCTCCGTACTGAGCTGTCCCGTTCCAAGAATTTGAGCAAACGAAAAAGTCGAATAGAAAATGGTAGCGAGGAACAAAATACCCGCTAAGAGCCGCGTACGAATTGGTAGCCTTGCAAATTCGATTTTGTAAGTTAATGACGAACTAATTTCCACGTGATCCTCCTAAGATGCGTGACTTGGCAAGAACACCGGTCGGTGCCTCACTAAGGACGAATGAATTCGGTTGCTGACGTTCCTTCATTGATTTCCCTTCCATCGGCCCTGCGCCAAAAAAAAACCGGCAACAGAGTTATTGTTGCCGGTTTCACCATTCGCTCCCTGAGGCCCGTGGTGACCACGTTGGGCTGTCAGTTCATCGCGTCAACGACATTTCAAGAAAACAGTTGGAGTGGGCACAATGCACTGAGCGTGCCAGTGGGAACTTGCGAATGGTTTGAATGTTGTGTCCTACCTTGTCGTCCGTTGGCAGATTTTCTTGCTGACGAATTTTGACAATTGACAAAACTTTGCCGCCACGTGTCACAAGCGATCTGTCCGGGTCTGTTAAGTTTGTTAACAGTGAAAAACTTCTGGCGAGAAATAATTTCTCTGACACTCCGCTGTGGCAGTGTGATGCCTCGTTGCTCTACGGCGACTCCTTGCCGTGCTGAGGAACTCCCACAAGAGGGAAAAAAGGCGAACCCCTATTGAGTCCGGGGTTGGGGCATTATAGAAGAAGAATAGGGATTCGAAGTTAGTCAGAGCTTCATTGATCGGTCAGTACGAAAGGAACACCATGAAAATTTGCCGATCGATCCTATCCTCCCTAGTGATTTTGAGGTTCATTCTTCTTCTCGGCCTCATTCCCTTACAGCCAGCCTCCGGCAGTGAACCCCTTCAGCTTGCCCAAGCAGAAGCACCGCAGGGAAAGCCCGTCACGGTCCGGGAAAAAATTTCGGTCATCGAACATCAGAATCTTAAAGTAACAACTTCATCCGGTGATGTTTTAGTCCGGCTTCGCAGAATGTCAGGATGGGCGGGGTGACCGGGATGGGCGTCTTCATTCCGACCGTTCGCGGCGACGATGGATGATCACAGCCACACGGATCACCGCCGGTGCCGGCGGCATCATTGCCGCCGATGTAATAGTAAACGCAACTCGATTGAGCCTCGAATTCTTTGCTGGCGTCTTGGGATGTAGATTCTGAACGTCATAACGGGAAAGGAGGTGAAATCGCATGAACCTGAAAAAGAAAATAGCGGTCATTTTATTGGCCCTGACTTTGGCTCCCGCCTACGTGATAGCTGCGGAGGAGATGGAATTCAAAGCCACTGTGGTTAGCAAGAGCGAAAAGGAGATCAAGGTCAAGACCAAAGATGAGGAGAAGACGGTCCTGATTGGCAGCAAGACCAAAGGAGTCGAGAACGCCAAAGAAGGATCGAAAGTTACGATCAAGTACTCAGAGAAAGAAGGGAAAATACGCGCGACTGAAATTAATCCGCGCTAACGGATGGTGGTGGGCAAACAAAAAAGGCGGGGTACAACACCCCGCCTTTTTTATGGACGACCAGCGCACGAATTTGGCCGGACGAGCCGTTCGCCGTCAAGTTTTGTTGACAGGATGTGAGTTCTTCCGATAAAGGGACTCACACAGAGCATTGAGTGTGGAGTATCTACGCAGTTCTCCAGTACTCCATTCGTTCGTCCCAGCCGGTGAGCGACTACAGCCAGAGGCCATTATGGATGAGCACAGAGAAAAAATGTTACCCCGTTTTCGCTACGGCGTGATCCATCCTCGCTCACACGAGAATCTCCAGCGCGGGCCGGGCTATCAGCTTTACAGGCTCCTTCCCCTCGATGTCATGGAAATATCGACGGGGCTGGGCCTGGAGGATTACACCCCGGAAGGTGTCGAAAAGGCTCTTGGTAACTACTGGAACTGCGTTGAGACACTGCACCAGGAAAAAGTGGGTGTCATCATTTTCGGCGGCGCGCCGGTCTCCGCGGTGTTGGGTCGGTCACGGGTTCTCGATTTACTTCGCGAGACAAGAGGGAGAACCGGCATCCCAGCAGACGCGCCCCTCGAAGCTTTGATTGCTGCAATGAATCACCTCGGGCTAAAGACACTGGCGGTGGGTAGCCGGTGGGCGGACGTCGTCAACGAAGCCATTGTTCGATATCTCGAAAACGGTGGACTCAAGATAATCGGGATCACCAAGAGAAATCAGTGGGCAGCCGACGCGGCTGCCATGTCATTGGAGGAGGGCCTCAGCATGGCGCTCGAGGTGGGCCGGGAGGCAGCTAAGCTGGCGCCTCAGGCGGATGCCGTTGCAGTTCCCGGGGGAGCCGCAATGAGCCTGCACGTTATTCCGGCTTTGGAGCAGGAATTCGGCAAACCGGCTTTCACCAATCTCAGCGTGGAGGTTTGGAACGACCTGGTGCGCCCAGGCATTATCCCTCCGGTCCGAGAATGGGGTTGCTTGCTGGCAAACCGTCGCCAGCCGTAACCCGCGCGTCACGAAAACCTGGGTTTAGCGTCACCAAGCGAAGTCACGCCTTACAAATATTGCCGCCCTTTGTGGGGGTCAGGAACGGTCAGGCCCATTTTTTTAATCAAAGGATCGACCTCTTGCATGAATTCCTGCCTCGCCTGTGCATTGCTTCTGCGCTTCAATCCCCAGTAGACGTAACGTTGATCGCGCGTGGAGTCGGAGCGACCAAACATGTCGAGAGCCTTGACGTACCAAAAATCCACCGCCCTCTGGACGTTTTCCTTCGATTCATCTCCTTTCGCGGCAAGCTCTGCGGTCTTGCTTTCACCATAGCCGATGTGACCGACCTCTTCTTTCATAATCTGCGGCAAGACGCGCTCCAACGGCTTGTACGTGCAGCCCAAGAATTCTTCTAACTGGTAGCGACCGACACGGTCGATCAAGAATCCGAAGACGGCAAAGTCTTCCCACGTATTGATGATTCCCCGGAACGCCTCTAAGTAACGCTGCTGGTTAGGCCAGCTGAGCACGAATGAAACGTCCACTCCGATATCCCCTGCCACACGGGCGATTTTACGAAAGTGATCCATTTCCTCCGCCGCCGTGCGCGCTACCACTAGTTGGTCGGCTTTGCTCGGAGCTGAAGGGAAAATATCCTTCACGTAAAGATGAGGACCGCCAATCTCGCAGTCCGCCTGTATCGTCATCACCCGTCCTAAAAGCTCGTGGTACTCGGGATCCATTTTTTCAACATCGTTCAATTCCACCTGATCGCGAAACATAATTGCCTCCCTCTTATTATGTTAACTCCATTGACGGCGATCTCAAGCAGGACGCCCCGATCCTATTCACGGCGATTTCGCGCGGTTGTTGTGAGAACGTTTAAGCCGGGGTATAAGAGACCCTCAAAGGAGGATTTATGGAATTTGCAAATTTGAATGACACCGTCAACGCCGCAAAAAATGACAGCAAGAGATTCGTGCCGCTTTTCGGCAATCAAGTTTTCCGCTCATGGATGCTTTACTTCCGTCCGGGAGAACACACGGACATGCACTATCACATGTCCCCTGAAACGTTTTTGGTGCTTCAAGGAAAAGCTTCGGTCAAGGGCATCAAAGGCGACGAACGAATTATCGAGAAAAATGAGATCGTTTTTTTCGACGCCAAGGACTATTACCAGATTACCAACGTCGGAACCGAGCCGCTCGTGCTCGTCGGTAACCGCTCCGAAGGCTTTGGCGGGCCGCATGTCACGAAAGACGAGTAGCCAGCGAGTCTCTGATTTCCAGTCGAGACACCAGAATCATGCCCCGGATTTTTAAGCCACTGCTGGCGGCAGGCCTCTTTGCGCTGTACAGACGCCCTTACGGACGTAAGAATTGATTCCTTTGCTTTCATGCGCTATGCAAAATAAGTGAAGAAAATCCGCCGTCGTTTTGGCGCCCGCCACTCTCCTATTCATGGTCGGGGCGTGTTTGCGCTCACGTGGATCCCAAAACACACTCGAATCATCGAGTACAAGGGCGAAAGAATTTCGCAGAAGGAAGCCGACGACCGCTATGCCGAGGCGCATGAGCATTCTCCGCATACCATGCTTTTCGAAGTGAACGATCAGACGGTCATCGATGCTACCCGATGGGGCAACTCCGCGCGTTGGATCAATCACTCATGCGCGCCTAATTGCGAGATCGTCGACGAACACGAGCGCATCTTCATAGAGAGCCGCCGCGATATTCGTCCGGGCGAAGAACTGACTTACGATTATAACCTCCAGCTGGGCGAGCCACACACCGCAGCCGCAAAGCGCGCCCATGCCTGCTTCTGCCGTTCTCGTCGTTGCCGCGGCACGATGGTCGGTAGCCGAGGGTGACATTCCGTGCCGAGAGGCTGCTTGACGCCCCTTCGCGGTTTCGACTAGGCTTGAACTTACGAAGGAGTTCGTAAGTAAGCAGCCGCGCAGCGACCGAGGCCGAGTCATGGAGAGCGCGGGCATATGAACGTGAAGATGGCGTTCAGGTCGGGGCTGTTGGATAGCCACCCTTGGAGAGGACCAGGGCGGCGGCCTACGAGCCACAGACCCATTAACCGCGCTCGGAAGGGCTCGGGCCGCGGTCGAATAGCTGTCAGGTGTCCACATGCTAATGAACTCATTAATAATTAAGACTTGAGGTCCTCGTTCGGTCGGATCTTTGCGCTGGTTCTTCATCGAAAGGACACTAGCCCAGCGAGGTACAATATGAAAAGAACGCTTATACCTTTTCTCTGCATACTCCTGTGGAGTTTTACGGCGCATGCCCAAGCACCCTTCTATCAAGGGAAAACGATCAGGATTATCGTCGGCACTCCGCCGGGCAACCTCTACGACCTTTGGGCTCGGCTCATTGTCGAACATCTGGGGAAACATATTCCGGGGAGCCCCACCTTTATAGTCCAGAATATGCCTGGGGCTGGACATGTGGTTGCGGCGAACCACCTCTATTCCGTCGCCAAGCCGGATGGTTTAACGGTGATCGGCTCGATTATTCCCTCCCTGTACCTCAATCAGCTCATCGGCAGAAGCGAGATCCAGTTTGACTGGGCTAAATTCAGCTGGATCGGTTCCCCGGCGCGCGGCGATTCTCAGATGTATATGCGCACCGATACTCCTTATAAGACAATCGAAGATGTGCGCACCGCCAAAGAGCCGCCCAAATGCGGCGCTACGGGGGTTACCGGACCTGACTCCTACCTTCCCAAGCTATTGCAGGAAACCGTGGGCGCGAAATTCAACATCGTCACCGGTTACCCGGGAGGACAGGATATCGATCTCGGCGTGGAGCGCGGCGAGATTCACTGCCGCGCCTTCACGATCGAAGCGTTCTTTGGGCGCGAGCCTTATCACACATGGCGTAAGAAAGGCTTTGTGCGACATCTCTTCCAGACCGGTGGCAAGAGGGATTCCAGACTGCCGGATACTCCGACGGTCGCTGAAATCATGGAGCAATACAAAACTCCTGACTCCGGTAGACGTCTAGCCAAAGTGCTGCTCGCAGCGGGTGATATGGGACGGCCGATGTTGGGGCCTCCCGGCATCCCGGCGGATCGCCTAAAGATTCTGCGCGACGCTTATAGTAAAACGATGAACGATGAGCAGTTCCAGGCGGAAATCAAGAAGCGAAACTATGAGTTCGATCCGGTAAGCGGCGAAGAGCTGGAGAAGCTGGGCAAAGAGGTCACGAGCCAGCCTCCCGAAATCATCGAGCGTTTAAAAAAGGTCTTAGGAAATTAGGCCGAGATCGTTTGCGCCGACGCTCTTACACGAATCGGATTTTGCAAAATCTCGATCTCTGCCCGGTTCACCGACGATTGCTCAGGAATGATCCCATCTGAGAGAACTGCGGACGCTGCGGATGACGCTATTGTTAGAGTGATGGCCGATCACAGACTCGACTGCCATCATGCACCAAGCCATGGAGCACCAGCCGAGGTTGATGAAGGACAGCATTACGCCGCAAGTATCTTCTCCCGGTGCCGCCACCTGCTAAATACCGATCTTAAACCTCAAGGCCTTACCGAGCACGGTACGGACAACTCCAAGATTGCGGGATGTCGACAGAAATTCGTATGATTTTGTTGCGTCGCTGCGACACACCTTGACCCACAAAAACGTAAGCCGCAGGATTACGCACACTTTCCTGTCGCCAAACGGAGGAACGTTTATTGCTTACTCATTTCTCATCGAGCGGAGGATAGTATGCCTGCCAATACCCCTGTCGAGATGATCAACAAGCAAGACTGGTTGGAGCCGATTGCAGATCGGTTGCAGCCCGCCATCGCTGGTGAGCTTGAGCGCGGCGGCGCTATCGGACCTAAGGTCGCCAAATTTCTGCACGGCACGTGGTTGGGCCATCCATTTCACGTCGTATTGACAGACGTGCCCCTCGGCGCTTGGACTGCCGCCGCGGTTCTTGACCTCATCGAGGCAAACACGGGACGACGAGCCATGGGGCGAGCAGCGGACGCGGCAGTTAGGGTGGGTCTAGTCGGAGCGGCGGCGGCAGCGGTTACCGGACTTGCCGATTGGTCAAAAATCGGCCGGGGCGAGCCGCGCCGCATCGGTCTCGCGCATGGGCTACTCAACGTTACCGCCACCCTGTGCTACCTCACATCGCTGATCCTCCGAAGTAATCGTTCGCGGGCGGCCGGGCGGCAGTTTGCTTGGCTCGGCCTAATCGTTTCAAGCGTTTCGGCCTATCTGGGCGGACATCTGGTATACAAGAAACATCTTGGCGTTGACCATACGGCCGGCTATACACCGCCCGAGGAATTTGTTTCGGTCTTGGCCGAAGCTGAGTTGCCTGAAAATCAATTGCGCCGTGTGGACCCCGAAGGCATGCCGGTCCTACTCGTGCGCAGGGGCGAGCGTATTTACGCCATCGCCGAGACCTGTTCGCACCTCGGTGGTCCGCTTTCGGAGGGGAAGCTGGAAGGCACTTCGGTGAGGTGCCCGTGGCATGGGTCGTGTTTCTCACTGGAAGATGGGCGCGTGCTCGAAGGCCCGACCGTCCATGCGCAACCTCTATTGGACGTCCGGATACGGGACGGTCAGATCGAAGTGCGCAGAGCGCATAGCCCGATGCGCGTCGCTTCAAGCGAGGGCTACCAAGACCGAAACGGGGTCTAAAGGAAGCGGGCTCGAACGAAGGGGCCCTTTTACCCGCGAGAATCCCGCCCCACAAACCATAGCTCTCTGTCATCCGATCCCGGATGCTGCTCCTCTCACCACCGTGCGGATGTCGTTGATGATGTAGATGGTCAGCGATTCACGGCGGTTCCTTACGGTTAGCTCATGGCGCGGACATGATGATACATCGACCTCAGCCTGTTGGGCCACTTGCTCTGAAATCACGAGTTGACAGCCGTATTCCTTGG
>DASQUN010000354.1:0-8342 GCA_035641275.1 Candidatus Udaeobacter sp.
TCCAAGTCCTGAATTTTTTTTAGCCGGATCTCGAGTTCCTTACGGAGTTGAAAATGTTCCACTAGAGCCTGGATGCCGTCGTGCCGCTCTCTGATCATCTTCTCGTCAAGCAATGGATAGAGCAGCCACTGCCGGAGCCGCCGGGCCCCCATGGGAGTCAGGGTCCGATCCAGTACGGCTAATAGCGAGCCCTTGCGATCCCCTTGGTAGCTGGACAGCAGCTCGAGATTCACTCGGGTCGATTCATCCAAAAACAGATAGCGGGAAGCAGTATACGTCTCGAGATTGCGGAGAAGCTTTAATGATTCGGGAGCGTTGGACTCCAAATAAGCGACAATCGCAGATGCCGCGCGAATGCCGTCCTCGCGGTCTTCCGCTTCGGCGGCATGGCCGCCTGAGATTCGGTTGCGGCTGCAGTCGGAAAAGAAAGCTTCCTCCACCGAACTCAGATGTAGGGAAGGAAACTCTTTCTGAATTCTTTCCTGCAGGCGCCGATCTCGATGACTGATCAGCAATTCGCTGGGCTTCGTCCGACTGATTTCATCGAAGAGGGTTTGCTCATCGGCAACGTGGGTGAAACGAAACTCGCCCGTCGTAATATCCGTTATCGCGAACCCGAAGCCCTGCTGTCCCCTGTGCGCAGCGGCCAGGAAATTGTTTCCCCGCGCGTCCAAGGCATCCTCCGCGGTGACCGTCCCCGGGGTGATCACGCGGATCACCTCTCGTTGCACGACGCCCTTAGCGAATTTTGGATCCTCTATCTGCTCGCAGACGGCGACCTTGTGACCGGCATCCAGGAGTTTCTGAATGTAAGGCTCGGCTGAATGGTACGGCACCCCGCAGAGAGGAACCGACGTTTCCTCGTTCTTGTTTCGGGAAGTCAGCGCGATATCGAGAATCTTCGATGCTGTCTGAGCGTCTTCGAAAAACATTTCATAAAAGTCGCCGAGCCGGAAAAACAGTATGGCATCCCGGTGTCTCTCCTTGATCTGGAGGTATTGCTGCATCATCGGCGTCATTTTAGTGGGTTCCATCAAGGTTTATGCAGAGCCCCTCTTTTCGCCAATGGCCCGCACCGCCCGCGAGCGTTTCCGAACCATACCGTCGGCAGTGCGTCGCAATTCGCCGTTAAGCTCTCGCACCAGATTCCCGATCCCCAATGATACGACAAACTGGCGATTCACAGCATCGAGAATTTTCTCCCGATTGTTGGTGATGACAAAGAGCTCTTCCCCATCCGTCAAATATTTCAAAGATTCCGATGGTCGGCTCGCGTGGGCAGAGTATTCTTTCAGCGGTCTCAAGCACCGGCGGATCTTCTGCAGACTCAAGCCATGATGCGTCAGATCCTTCACGACCTTTAAACAAATCAAATCCTGGAACGAATAGAGCCTCTTCGTCCCTCGACCCCCGGCCAGCTTCACCGAAGGCCGGATAAATCCCTGCTCATCCCAATATTGGATTTGCCGCAGGCTTACCCCGACAATACGGCTTGCCGTCTTACTGTCGTAAGCATCCATCGAAAGCCTCATGCGAAAGCCTCATGTTTGAAATGAAAACATTGATGTTTTTAGAAATTAGACGGATGACGCCGGATTGTCAAGCATGAATATCCTGTTGACCCTGCGGCTGCGATGTGGTGAAGAGTACCTATGCCACTGCCCGACAATCTGTACGTGGGAACCGTAAGCTGGTCAAAACCAGACTGGGTCAATGGGCTCTATCCTGCCGATCTCAAGCCTGCGGAGTTTCTGGAAACCTATTCGCGTCACTTTCGGGCCGTGGAGATCGATTCCACTTTTTATCGGATTCCATCGTCCTCAATGGTAACGGGTTGGAGGGACAGGACTCCCAAAGGCTTCGTGTTTGCCGCCAAAGTCCCAAAAATGATCACGCACGAAAAACTGCTGAATCAGGAGGTGCTCTCACGTTTTCTAAAAAACATGGAACTTCTTCGGGAGAAGCTCGGACCTCTGCTGTTTCAGTTCCCTTACTTCAACAAAAACGCTTTCCCTTCGCGTGATCAGTTCGATAACCTGCTTCGCCCGTTCCTTAGCTCTCTGCCCAAAGAATTCCGCTTTGCCATCGAGATCCGCAATAAGAATTGGATCAGTTGGGATTTCTTAGAGCTGCTGAGAGAGCATTCGATAGGGTTCGCGTTGTTGGCGCAAGCCTGGATGCCGGGAATCGATACGCTGGCGAAGGCTCTCAATTTGGTGACCGGCGATTTTTGCTATGTTCGTTTTATGGGCGACCGCAAGAGTTTGGAAAGCAAGACACAGAAATTTGACAGAATCATCGAAGATAAAACCGCGGACATGACCCTCTGGGCCAACGAGTTAAGAAGAATAGTTGGTGAAGGAACGAAAACGTACGCTTTTTTCAGCAACTACTATGCGGGTTATGGCCCCGGCTCGGCAAAGCTCTTCGAAGATCTTTGGGAAAAAGCATAACACCGCACGGATGCCGCGAAAGACGTGACGCTACGGGGGGAGTTTGTCGCCCCATAGATGAATTTAGCTTTCTGGCAGCCGCTCGTACTTTCCCTTGAAGAATAAAAGCGGTCGCTCGCCGGCAGCGACCCCGTTAAGCACTTCGCCCACAATAATCGTATGGTCGCCGCCTTCGTAGCTCTGCACAATCTTGCATTCGAGATGGCCGATAGCTCCGTCCAAAATGGCTGCACCGTTTGCACCTTCGCGCCAATTCAAACCGGCGAACTTGTCGGCGCCCTTGGTGGCAAACCGGCGAGATATCTCTTCCTGATCCTCGCGAAGGAAATTGACGGTAAATACATTGGAATCAGCAAAGCAGGAATAGCACTGCGCTCCTTTATCGACACAGATTAAAATCAGCGGTGGATCGAGAGACAGGGATGTAAAGGCGTTGGCCGTAAGGCCAAAGGGCGCTCCCGCGATGTCTTTGGTCGTGATGACGGTCACCCCCGTCGCAAAATGACCAAGTACCCGGCGGAGTTGCTGTGGATCGATTGGCATGGTCCTTCTCGGCGATGTGATGTTCTGTCCACAGCTATCAAAGCCACCGCGGATGTGTCAATTAGGAGATCATGATGCTGGACTGAAAAGCCAAGAAAATGGTAAACATAGAAAACGCGAAGGAGGAGAACCATGGCAGTTCAAGAGCATAAGGCAAATAATACTCTGGATCAGTATATCGCCGAGGTTCGTTCAGTGTGGGGCGACGGTAAGGATCCACAACTGCCCTTCAAGGTGGCAGCGCTGATGGAAAAGCTTTTTGCCTCCACCCGCCCGGACGACCTGTGGATGGCCCGACTCATCCGGGAAGCGAAGCCCTCCCGGGAACTCTATCGCGACCCTCACGATGGATTCATCCAGATGGGCCATGTCCATCAGCAAGACCATGGGAATAGGCCGCACGATCACGGGCCGTGCTGGGTCGTTTATGGTTCATACCAAGGAGTGACTGAAATCACGAAGTACCGGCGCACCGACGACGGCTCCCAGTCGGGTGTCGCGACTTTGCAAAAGGCAAGGATCGATCGGCTTACTGCCGGCATGGTCCAGCCATACTTGCCGGGAGATATCCACTCCACGAAGGCTGTCGACGCACCGGCCATCGTGTTTCGTTTTCTGAGTTACGATTTGGAGAAAGTCGACCGTTACCGTTACGACCTGGAAAAGGGAACGGTTGCCAAAGTCTGATCGTGAAAGCGATGGCGGCAGAAGAAATATTTTTCGAACAGATTCGCTCGAGTGGCTGTCTTTCCTACGTTCTGGGTTGCAAGCAGAATAAGGTTTGCGTGGTTATCGACCCGGAGATCGACAAAGCCGATGACTACATCGAGCTGGCGCGCTTCCTTGGGTCAAGGCTGGTTTACGCCATTGATACCCATACGCACGCGGATCACAATTCCGCGTGCAAGGTGCTGCGCGACCGCTACGGTGTCAAGGTCGTCATGCACCGCGCGACTGAAGCTCCTTTTGTCGACATGAGAGTCGATGACGGAGAGGAGATCAAATTTGGCCAGCTTTCGCTGCAGGTCATCCACACTCCTGGCCATACGCAGGACGCCATGTGCTTACTTTTTAGAGACCGGGTTTTCACGGGCGATACACTTCTAATCGGTGGTTGTGGCAGGACCGACTTGCCGGGAGGCGATGCCGAAAAGCAGTACGCCAGCTTAAGCCGACTAAAGGCTCTTGGCGACCAGATTCGCGTCTATCCTGGCCATGACTACCGCGAAGCCGTATCAACTCTCGGCGATGAAAAGCAAAACAATCCGCGCTTGCAACTTGCTTCGAAAGAAGAGTTCGTGCAGTTAATGACGTCTCGCAAGCCTCCCCTGCCCCGCAAGATCCAAGAAGCCCTCGAATGGAACCGCACGCCGATTCAGGGGACCCAGAGAGGAATGGGAGAAGGAATTTAGTCGGGCGATCCGGTTTCTTAAGTAACGTTCAGTTTGTACCGGCACTTCACTCTCGAATCGGGGGGTGTGACTCGATTTAACGCGATGCTCAGGAGCCGCTAACACACAAATAACTTCATCCGCCACCAAATCTCGTCGTCGGCTCAAGCGGCCTCACTAGGTGTCAATGCAATCTGGAGCTTGCAGTTTCCATGCACTCACTTGCGCTTCACTGTGCAGACCCCGTCAACAAACTCTACCTTTGGCTTGGGCGTAACGGCGCAATCAGAAAACAACCCTCGCTCTTCATTGATCTTCTTCGCAAGTTGATTGAACTCACTTACCAGCTGTTTCAATCTAGAGTCGTCCGTCTCTGCCGTCGAATAGACCAAATAACTCCACGGGCCGCCACATGGCTTTGAACCAAATCCTATCAGGTTACACTGGGATGGTTCGTTGGCACTTGGCGTGCCGATCTCTCTCTTGATCATGCCGTGTAGCTCTTCTAAACGTTGGGCATCAGACTGCTGGGCTGCATCAAGCCTGGAGCCGTCTATCCTGAAAGGTAGCACATTCCGGGGACCGAAAGTCGCCAGATCCGCTGACAAGAGAATCAGAAATGTGGAAATATATACAATGCGACGCATTAAATCATTGGCTCCTTACTTAATCGCGAACTGAATACATGAGTAGTGAATTCCCCCGAAAGTGGACCTCAGGGGCAAGGCTTCCGGCCGCAGCCGATGGGCCTCTGCCGCAATGACCAGCCTCGCCAGAACCGCTCGTCCTGAGTGAGTCGAAGGGCGAACGGTGGGTTCCTGCGACACAGCCCGTTGAAGAGGCAAGAGCCCACATAAACCAGAGCGCCGATCAAAAGAGTTATTCCTCTTTCAAATAATACGCTTCCGCTGCCGGCTTGTACGATCTTGGTAGCCACAGCGGTCTCCTTAAATTACCCGGCCCCGGAGCGGGGCGGGTCTTGCTGAGCCAGCGCTTGTAAACCTCGTGCGATTTGTTGGTATCTACGAAAATGTCCCCGTACTTGTCGTCAGGACCGGGCTTCGTCACTCGAACCTTTTGATGCCAGCAATGCTGCCCGCTGATATAATCGGGTTGCACCGGGAAAGTGAGATTCTGATGCACTCCGCCGTCTTCCCAGAAGATTCGCTCCGAGTCGGGATCGTCACTCTTGAACGGTTTAATGCCGTGGATGTGGCGCATCATCCATTTACCGTCTCCGACTTGTTTGAGATCCACCAGAGCTGTCGACCATCGCTCGCCGCCGGAATCTTCCCGGAGCCGCCACCGCCCGAGATGGTGTGAGCAGGCAACGACGCCGGGCTTGATTCCTTCCGTTACCCAGACTTTGTCAACGAAGTAGCCGATCTCCGTTTGAACCTTCAAAAGATCGCCGGTTCTCACGTCCAGAATTTCTGCGTCTTGCGAATTGAGCCACAGCGGGTTTCGGTGCGAGATCTCGTACAGCCATTTGGCATTGCCGGAGCGCGTATGGATCAATGTCGGCAAACGGAACGTCGGCAGCAGTAGCATCTCGCCGGCATTGACGTCGATGCTGTCCGAGTGAACATGGCTCTTGATATAGCCAGGAATAGCGTATTCCGGCCATTTCCAGTCTTTCAGCGTCTTGGAGTAAAACTCGAGTTTTCGCGATGGCGTTGGAAAGCCGACGCACGCTTTCCCATCGACTTCGATCCCCAGAACAACGCCATTTTTGGCAATGACACCTGTGGTCGGGTCCGTGATTGAGTCGTTCAGATCGCTCGACTTGAGTCCGGTTTCGTGCACGTTATACACGTTATCTTCGATCAAGAACGCGCCGTACTTGCGCATGTATTGCAACGCCGTCAAGTTTTCTTTGGCAGCCGCTTGAGGCAATCCAGGGACGCTGTTCTCGAAGATCCAGCGATAATACTCATCGACGGTCATCTTCGTTCCCGGCTCATAGGGAGATTCGAAATATTTCCGGATACCTAACGATCCATCGGGATCGATCCGCCACGACAGTTCGATCCAGAATTCGTCTTCTTCCCAGACTTGCCCAATGCCGGCGGCTTCGTGCGCTTCGTAAGTGGTGCTGAACTTTTTCCCTTCCCTTTCCAGAGCTACGCGGACAATCGGCTGGCGAAAGCCGATCCAGCGCGCCGCCTGCGTTTCCTGGCTCATCAAATCGTGCCGCTCAGAGGCATGTCCCATCGGCAGAACGTAATCGGCAAACCAGGCCGTCTCGCTCCAGGTCGGCGTCAGACAAGCATGTCGCTCGACTTTGCTTTCGTCAGACAGCATCTCGATCCAGCTCATGCCGTCAGGGTTGGTCCAGACCGGGTTGTAAACACGGGTAAAATACATCGCGAGCTTACCCCTGCCCTCTTTGATAAAGTGAGGCAAGAGAAAACTCATCTCGAAAAAGGCCAGCGGATACTCCCTGGGCAGAAGCATTTCGTTCCAAACTCGGGAAGGTGAGGGCATCAACGGTGGCGCAGGAATGTATTTGTTCGCCGCATTAGGCGCAGTTCCTCCCGGCGTTCCGACGGCGCCAACGAGCACAGTTAAAAACTGCAGAGCCCGCGCAACCTGCCAGCCGCCGAGATTTCCCGCCGCGGCATTGCGCCACACGTGAGTGGAAAACGCCGAACCGGCGCGAGCCACTTCATGGGCGACGTCGACGAGAGCTTGTGGATCGACGCCGGCTTCTTTTGCCGCGAATGTCGGCGGGTACTGAGCGTAGGTCTGCTTCAGTATCGAAATGAACGATGGGAACGTTTGCGGCTCTTCGGCGTGCTCTTCGCGCAGATATTGCTCCCAATTGACCCATTTGCGAACGAAATCGCGATCGAACAGATCTTCTTGCAACAAGACGTTGCACAGCGCCAGCAAGATCGCCGCTTCGCTTCCCGGCCAAGAAGACAACCAATAGTCCGCCTTGGAAGCGGTATTGGAGAGCCGCGTATCGATCACGCAAATTTTCGTCCCCCGTTCTTTCCCTTCCATAATCCGTTGCGCGTGCGGATTGAAATAGTGGCCGCTCTCTAAGTGTGAGCTTAAGAGCAAGATGAATCGCGCGTTCGCATGGTCCGGCGAGGGTCGATCGATACCGGACCAGAACGCATATCCGGCGCGGGCCCCGGCCGAGCAAACATTCGTGTGGCTATTGTGACCGTCGATACCCCAGGCGTGAAGAATTCTCTGGTGATACAGAAGCTCATGGCCTGGGCGGCCGACGTGATACATGATCTCGTTCCGGCGATCCTCCTGGAGCGCCCTTCGAACTCGTCCCGCGATGTCATCCAGCACCTCGTCCCAGCTTACCCGCTGCCATTTTCCCTCTCCCCTTTTGCCGAGACGTTTTAAAGGATAACGGATTCTTTCGGGATCCGTTATTTGATTTAGCGTTGCCGGGCCTTTAGCGCAGTTTCTTCCCCGGCTGCCGGGGTGTTCCGGATTGCCTTCGAATCTGCGAATGCGACTGGTCTCCTTATCGACAAAACCGAGCAGACCGCAAGCCGCTTCACAGTTAAAACAAATGGTCGGTATGATCTGATAGTGCTTTTCTACCTTCCTGGGCCAATGGGCGGTGTCGTATTCGATCCAATCGTCCCACTTTTCCACCGGCGGATAGCTCACCAAACCGGCGGAAGTTTCAAGTCGCGCCGCCGCCGGATGGAGCGGTTGCCTGCTGTCGGTCATAATTCACATCCTTTTGCGTTCGGTCAAAGGTCGCTCATCGAGCCCGCGCCTGAGACTCTTCGCTCGCTCAGCGTGACCATCGAAGGGTTCAGGACAAGGAGAATTGCATGCCTCTCTGCAGAGGCAGGAATTCTATTTCTGTTACACCTCTTCGCTTCAGGCTTAAGATGATCCACTCTCGTTAGCTAAGCGGCACTGCCTGACCCGCTTTGACCCAGAGGTTTTCGTAGCACCAGAGCCCGGTGAGGGT
>DASQUN010000355.1:0-8647 GCA_035641275.1 Candidatus Udaeobacter sp.
CGCCGTCGCCAGGGCGGCAGGAATGATGGCGCAACCTGGATGAGTTCTCGACTCCGAGTGCGTGTCGTCGGTCTCATCCGCATGGGCAAGCATGCCGTTAGCGAGAGCGGCCAGCGCTGCGGGAACCACGAGCTTCGTTCCCACCACGGTGGATTCCCGCTTTCCTCTCTGGCTGCGCGCGTGGTTGATAGCTAGCCGGCCGGGCTTGAGTTTGGAGCCCGACGCCATGGCGGCAACCGTGTCGAGAATATGCTGCTTCGCCTTGGCGGAAACTTCAGGTGGAAGTTTCCTCTCTGCCGCGATGAATTTGCTTAGCTCGTCGATGACCATCGCGAAAAGACTCTCCGAGCGCCAGACTGTGAAAAATGCCGGTTTGCCCTTCGACGTTGCTCACGGTAAACGGGTAACCACCGGACTTTCAATGCAGCACACTGCGTTCGTGGTGAGCCCCTCGAACCATGAACGGAGTTTAGCCGCTGGGTGTCATGCGATCCAAAGATGGACCGGCGCAGCGGACGACCAAAGAACTGCTTAGGTTTGATTCTGTCCTGCGAAATGATTGGTGCAAGAATTCGCGATCTCTTTGGAACCATTAGCTCGCGAGGGCCGGTTCGAGAAGAGCTTACTGGCGCTGAAACTTGATTTGCTGGATTTCATCTGCCGCCAGCCTGCGCCTTGCCGTAGCGCGTGCGATCTCGACTCGCTTCTCGGCGAGAGAAGCCAAATGCTCTACTTCTGTTACATCCTTCTCCGTATTCCATAGGCGCTCAGCTAGCCCCAGAATCTGCCCGGCCTTATCCAAAGCCACGGCGGCACGCCCGGCGACTTCAGGATCTTGCCGAGCCTTTTGATAGGACTCGCGCGCCCGCTCTAACGCCGGATTATTGCTGGCCGCTCCGCATCCTGCAGATATAACGGCGATGAACAAGAAAGCCGCCTTAAGTTCACGTCGGTTGAGATAGGTATTCACGCTCATAATCTACTCCTTGGCAGATCCTGCCGATGATGGCTTTGGGGAGCGTCTCTCAGTTTCCACCCGAAGCGCATCGATGCTCCTCCGGAGTTCTTCCGCGGCCCGGCGCGTAATCTCCGCCTCGGCTTTCACTTCCGCAAGCTCCGCTTCGACTTGGGCGCTTTCGGCGAGGCGGCGCGCTTCTTCATAGTTCTTGGCAGCCATGGCCCGCTTCGATCCCTCTAATTTTTCCCTGGCGCGCTGCAAGTCCATCGGAGCAAATTCGGGGGCCCTAGCCTCGCCCGCGGCGCGCAAACCCAGTTCGGCTCTAATCAACGTCGAAGTCGGCGGCTCGCCTGTAGTGCAGCCGCTGGTTGCGAAAACAGACCAGATGATTACGGAAGGGATGAGCCATGCCCGATATCCAGCCGGCCGCCGTGGCATAGCTCCAGGATGCGCATGAAAGATCGTGCTCATGACGTTTCTCCCGCTAAAAATAATCACCAACAATGCTTCCAGTGGACTCGAACCATGGCGAAGCGCGATCAAGAACAAAACCTCCAGCCTTACCCGCCATTATATAACCTCGCCCTCGGCGCACAACGGGATCTCAAATTCCACGTTTGCCGGGTGCGTGCCGGTGGGACACTGGCGCAGGGACATATCACGTTTCATGGTTTCATCCCGGGCCGGCTCTTCCGAAGTTCCAGGTTGATTTAGTAAATGGTGCCGCGATACTTACAGTCTGTGGTTTCTCTTTGGTCTCTTTTCCCGCACCGAACCGGCGCGACTCTGCTTCTTTGCCTTGCCTGCTCATGCGCGATCCCGGCCGCCGAAGTGCAGCTTCGCGGAGAAGCCGAGAAGGCCAGGCGCATCTTCGTCACGCGATCAGGTTGGCATTCGGGCATCGTAATAAAAAGGTCAGATATCTCTGAGCGCGATTTGCCGGAACTCAGGGACTTTCCCGATGCCGACTATTTGGAATTCGGCTGGGGAGATTGGGATTATTTCCAAGCTCCGGATCCAGGCATCGGCTTGGCGTTCAAGGCCGCGTTCTGGTCGAGCGGCAGCGTTCTTCTGGTGGTCGGGATCAAAGGAGCTGTGGAGAGTCATTTTTCCGGAAGCGAGATCGTCGAGATTGTTCTGGCGGATGAACGGTTTCGGCAATTAATCGATTTCATATCCGGGACATTTTCACGGCCGAGCCCGGGACTGCCCGCCGAGGCTCGGCCCGGTCTCGATTCAAAAAGCCGCTTTTACCGGGCACAAGGCAGATTTCATCTTTTCCGAACCTGCAACACGTGGGTGGCGGAGGGGTTGCGCTCCGCTGGATTGCCTATCGCTTCGTCTATCCTCACCGCGGAAGGTCTCATGGGTCAAGTTAAACGCGTTGGCGTGGTCAAGAATCCTCCTTGAAATGTAGTCAGGGCGGAGCTTTTGGAGTCTGTTCTGGAAAACTTCTCATCTTGTCGAGCCAAACGAGTTTTAAAAGGCGGTACGAAGTCTGAGGTGCGAACAGGCAGCAAGTCAGGTTGACATGAGGCGTCAATATTCGATACGCTCCGGCCTCAAAGAACGACCCTTGCCAGACAAGTCTCAACGGCAGAGGGTTATGGCAAACCATCCAGGTAAGCCCGCATTCGAATTTTTGGCGATGTACGCAGAGCGAACCGCCCAGAGTGAGAGTGCGAAGATCGAAAGGAGCGGGTTATGAGGACGAAAAGATTCTTGTACTCAGGCATGGTAGCCATTGGAATCGCCGCCCTTATCGCGGCTTGCGCGGCCCAGATGGGCGGCGAACGAAGCGATGCGGTCCGCATCGACAACGACGACATCGGTGGGGTGGTGACCAGCGCGAAGGGACCCGAAGCCGGCGTCTGGGTGATCGCGGAGACGACCGACCTTCCCACGCGATTCGCCAAGAGCGTGGTCACCGACGACCAAGGACGCTACGTCATGCCCGACCTGCCCAAGGCGAGCTACAGCGTTTGGGTGCGCGGCTACGGGCTTGTCGATTCGCCGAAAGTCAAAGCCACTCCAGGCAACATCCTAAACCTCACGGCGGTGGTGGCGCCGGACGATGCCGCCGCGGCGCAGTTTTATCCGGCGATTTATTGGTATTCCATGCTCAAGATTCCCGAGGCAAGCGAGTTCGGCGGCAAAGGCAAAATCCCCGCCCAGGTAACCCAAAGTGGTTGGCTCAACTCGATAAAGAACAATGGTTGTGTCGGCTGCCATCAGATGGGCCAGCTTTCCACCCGCACGTTCCCGCCCAATGTCCCGCATTCCCTCGGTAAGTTCGCCAGTTCTGAAGAGGCGTGGTTCCGCCGCATCCAGTCCGGACAATCCGGCGAAACCATGTTTAATACGCTGGTCAAAGAGCTTGGCGCCGCTCCCAAGCGCTACTTCGCGGATTGGACGGACCGCATTGCGAAGGGCGAGCTGCCCCATACGAAGCCTGCGCGCCCACAAGGCGTCGAGCGCAACATCGTCATCACCACCTGGGATTGGGGTGACGACAAGCATTACCTACACGACCTGATCGCCTCGGACCGGCGCTACCCGACAGTGAATGCCTATGGCCCACTTTACGGGTCAGCCGAGTACAGCACCGACGTTATCCCGATTCTCGATCCGAAAAGGCACAAGGTCTCGAGCTTCACGGCTCCGGTGCGGGATCCCGATACACCAATGGCGCTTGGCCCCGGGCACGCGGCAAGCGCCAAACCCATGGCGCCGTCGCCTTACTGGGGTGACGAGCAAATCTGGACGAGCAGGTCGAACAACCACAATGCCATGATCGACCGAAAAGGCCGAGTGTGGTTCGCGGCCGCGGTGCGCGGCCCGAATAATCCGGCCTTTTGCAAAAAGGGCTCCGACCATCCTTCGGCCAAGCGCTTCCCGGTGGAGCGGACAAACCGCCAGCTAACGATGCTCGATCCCAAGACGCAGAAGTACACATTCGTTGACACCTGCTTTCAGACGCATCATTTGCAGTTTGGCTACGATGCCAATGATACATTGTGGACCAGCGGCGGCGGTCAGGTGGTCGGCTGGCTCAACACCAAAATGTTCGACGAGACAGGCGACGCGGCGAAAGCGCAGGGCTGGACGCCGCTTATCCTCGACACCAACGGCAACGGGAAGCGCGACGAGTACGTCCAGGCCGACCAGCCGGTCGACCCGACCAAGGACAAGCGGATTCAAGCGGGCTTCTACGCCGTGATGCCGAGCCCGGTGGACGGCTCGGTCTGGGGCTCGGTGCGACGGAACCCAGGGTCTATCGTGCGGCTGGCTCCCGGACCCAATCCGTCGGAGACGGCGCTCGCGGAGATCTACAACGTACCGATGCCCGGCTTCGGCGTGCGTGGCGCCGACATCGATCGCAACGGCGTCGTGTGGGTATCGCTCGCAAGCGGTCACCTAGGCAGCTTTGACCGGAGCAAGTGCAAGGGACCGCTCAATGGACCGAAGGCAACTGGCGACCATTGCCCCGAAGGTTGGGCGTTCCACCAATACCCGGGTCCCGGATTTCAGGGGATCGGAGAGAACAGCGCGGAGTCCAGCTATTACACCTGGGTCGATCAGCACAACACGTTTGGGCTCGGCGAGAACGTGCCGATGTCCACCGGCAACTTGAACGATGGCTTGATCGCGCTGAAAGATGGCAAGATGATCGTGCTGCGCGTGCCCTATCCGCTCGGTTTCTACGCCAAAGGCTTTGACGGGCGCATCGACGATCCGAAAGCCGGCTGGAAGGGGCGCGGATTGTGGACCACGAGCGGCGACCGTGCGCCGTGGCTGAAAGAAGGTGGCAAGGGCGCGAAGCCGATCGCCGTGCACTTCCAGCTGCGTCCCGATCCGCTGGCGAAGTAGATTGCGTCTGAATATCCTCGCTGGGCCAAGGCGTTGAGATTTAGGAACCGATAGACCCGGCCCGGAGTTTTGCTTCGAAAGACGCGCCATATTCATAAGGAAGCCCCTGGGTCAAGTGGAGTTATTCCCCCGAAAGTGACCTCAGGGCAAAACTTCCGGCCGCAACCGATGGGCCTCTGCCTCAATGGCCAGCCTCGCCAACCCCGTTCGCTGCTTAGTCCAAGGGTCTGGGCCTGGCAATCCATCTACGGTTCTACGCTTGCGCTACGGTTCTACGCTTGCGGCCTCCAGACTCGCCCTTCGGTCCAGCTTTGATCATCAAGTATGAGCGCAAATGATAATGAACATTCCTGCAAGAGAGCAGAGGAGCTTTTATGCCATACGCGGCCGCGGCTTTATTGTTTGTGACTCTTTTCATTTCTTCCGTCGCTGACGCCAAGATCACGAAGATCGTCATAGAAGAAAGAGAGGTCTTCGCCAACGGCTACGAATTTCCGGTCACGGGGACTTATGAGAAGCTCGTCGGCAAGGCGTACGGCGAAGTCGATCCGAAGAATCCGCTAAACAAGACAATCGTCAATTTGGACAAGGCGCCGCTAAATTCGAACGGCAACGTCGAGTATCGGGTGGACCTATTTGTCCTGAAGCCGCTGGATATGAGACGCGGCAATGAAACGATCTTCTACGACGTTCTGAACCGGGGCAACAAGGCTATGCGCTTTAACGTCGGAGCGACCAGGAGCAACAACCCGAGCGCGCTCGAGCATGCCGGAGACGGATTCCTGATGCGCCAGGGATATACGCTCGTTTGGACCGGATGGCAGGGGGATATCTTGCCCGGCAACGAGCGAATGACAACGGAATTCCCGGTGGCGGCGAACCGGGATGGAAGCCCGGTTCGGAGATGGATCAGGACGGAATTCGTTTTTCAAAAGCCAAGCTTCTCCGTGCCGGTGAGCTTCGATCGCGAGAGCCGCGACGTGCGTCCTTATCCGGCAGTGGAGGAAAGCATGCCGCAGGCCAGGCTCTTCCGGCGCTCGGCACCGCATGCCGCTCCTGAGCTGATCGCTCGCGACCAGTGGTCTTTCGCCCGCTGCCCGGACGGGGCCGCCCAGACGCCGAGCAATGCGGATATCTGTTTCCCGGCCGGTTTTTCGCCCAACGCTATCTACGAACTGGTGTACGAAGCGCGCGATCCGATCGTGATGGGGCTCGGTTTCGCTGCGACGCGGGACATCGTATCGTTCCTTCGCCGTGAGACCTCCGAGGCGAATCCTTTATCCTATGACCGGCGGCAGGGGCGAAGAGTGGCTCCGCACTGGGCGCTCGGCTTCGGCTCTTCACAAGCCGGCCGGTTTCTAAAAGACCTCGTCTATCAAGGTTTCAACCAGGACGAGGACAAGCGGATTGTCTTTGACGGAGTGATCCCGCACATTTCCGGCTCGCGGCGCATCTTCGTCAACGCGGAATTTGCCATGCCCGGCCGCTTTCCCACGGCGCTCGAAGGGCATTACTATCCCGGCGATGAGTTTCCCTTTACCTACGCAACGACAACCGATCCGATCAGCAAGAAGACGGATGGTTTACTTGCGCGCTGCCGCAAACAACAAGCCTGTCCTAAAATTTTCCATTGGGATTCGGGCACCGAGGCTTATCAGGGACGGAACTCCCTGGTGATCACCGACCCCTCGGGTAAATTGGAGGTGCCGATTCCGGCCAACGTCAGGCTCTATTATTTCTCGGGCACGCAGCACGGCCCGGCGGAAAAACCCTCGCGCGGCATGTGCCAGCAGTTGAGCAATCCGCTGTCCTATCAAGAAACGCAGCGCGCTTTGGTGGTTGCCGCGCAGGATTGGGTGACGAAAGGAATCCATCCCCCGGGAAGCCGCTTTCCACGGCTCTTGGATGGAACGCTGGTTCAAGCAGCGCGGGAGAAGCAGGGCTTCCCGGCCATTCCAGGAGTAAAATACGACGGCAAGTTGAATGATCTGTTCCTCCACGATCAGCGCGCAGTCCCGCCGGGGCACATTGCCGGGACCGAGTATCGTTTGCTCGTCCCCAGAGTGGACGGCGATGGCAACGAAATGGGCGGCGTGCGCTCGGTCGAGCTTCAGGTGCCGATCGGTACCTATGCGGGATGGAATCTCCGCGCCAAAGGATTCATCGAAGATGAGCTCTGTTATTTAAACGGCTCTTACATTCCGTTTGCCAAGACGAAAGAAGAGCGCGAGAAAAGCGGCGATCCCCGACCGTCGGTGGAAGAGCGTTACAAAGATCCCGCGGAATACATTCAGAAGCTGAGCCTCGCGGCCCGAACCTTGATCCAGGATAGATTCCTGCTGCCGGAGGACGCCGAGCGCATGATTGCGGAGGCAAGGAAAAATGCAGTCTTGGCGGTCACATCCCGCTGAGCCAAAGGAGAACCCCGTGATTTACGAGATCCTCACTCAACGTGTCGAACCGGAAAAACGTGACGAGTACATCAGAGTTTTCGGCGATGTTCTAAAGAAGGCCAACTACGCCGGTTCGCACGGCATCAAGTTCTTCACGAGTATCGAAGAGCCGAGCCAGGTCATGGTGATGATTGAGTGGGATAGCGTCGAGGCCCACACCCAACATCGCGGCACACCGACCCACAACGCCATGAGAGAAGTAACCGCGCGCTATCAAACCCAGAAAAGCACCGGCGGTCATTTCGTGCTCCATGAAGTGAAGAGTTGACCTGCGAGCGCGGGTCACTGACTTTGATACACGGCCGGCGGCGATCAGTAACAGCTAGATGTGCGGCCAAAAAATATGATTACGATTGACGAATTAGAGTCGGTGCCCTCGATCCGGTCTCATAGCATCTCAAATCGTGATTTGCCTTTTGAGGAGGTCGCAGGGGAACGCGAAAGGAGACCCGTGGCGCGAGAGCGCGTGCCAGCAATCCCACGCGCACGCCCCGTACACGATCACACGAGGGACTACACTTATTGCATGACGGACCAGCGCCCCAACACGACCATTGACTCAAACGCATGGCCAAGCGTACTCAAACGCTCCTCGTCTGTCGCACACTCGTCAAGTTCGTCGATGCACGTATCGAGCGCTTCGGCGATCATTTGCAGCACGTCTGCATTTACCATTTCCTCTATGGGAGTTGCGAGCATTTGCTCAAGCTGCCCCATATCCGTTTTTATCTGTGTTGCTTCTACGGTCGGGGTATTTGCTGTTGCATCCTCTGACGAAACCGCATCCTTTTCAATGAGCTTTTCTGCAATCGGATACAATATTTCGTCCAGGATCTGAACCGCTGAGTCATCGCCGTACTTTTCGCGTAGCTCAGGCTCTGCCTGCCGGAGCATCTCAAAAAGCGCTTTCTCACGTACGTTAGTTTCCATGTTCGTTTACCTCTGGTGGACTGGATTTCTATACCCCTCCTAGACAGGGTACCTCGTGAATTGCACTTACGCTACTGGGTCTACTTCACGCTAAAAGTGGTTGCCTCACCACTCTCTGCCGAGGCAAAAGACTTCGCCTGATCGAAACCTTTTGTGGGGGCGGCACGGCGAGCAGGATCACCTGTGCGCTGAAGCCGGAGCGGCTGCGATAAATAACAGCTAGAGAGGTACGACCAAAGAGGATGATTACGATCCACGATCACGATCAACGACCCGAGTCGGCTCTTTCAATCCGCTACATCTTGGATTCCTACATCATCGCATCATCGCCCTGACTGGCCCACTGAGTGCTCTTTGCCTGAAATGCAAAGGCCCTTGTAGCCTTCCGCGCAGTCGAGTCGCTGCGCGACCGTTCCACTCCTTCATTGGCTCGGGG
>DASQUN010000356.1:0-7954 GCA_035641275.1 Candidatus Udaeobacter sp.
TTTCCGGCTCGATCCACTGCCACTCCTCTTCGGTGAAGGTAAACTCGATTTTCGGCTAAAGGGCCAGCGATGCTTCTTTGTCGCCACCGTAATGGCGCATAAAGGCATCGGCGATTTCGTCGGGTGCTCCACTGTTTCCTAAGGAGGCTCGTAACGCCATCAGCAATTTGTCCTTCGGTTCCGGGTGATCTTTAAGTAATCCCTCGCGTGCCGCGATCATGGGCTTGATCATTGGACCGAAGCCGTGAAGTTTTTACTCACCTTCGCCGTCCGCCAAACGCCCTCATTGGGATTCTATCCGCTACTTACACACGGTTCGGTAAGTTACACATCCATCGCACCCTAGGGGTTCATGAACTCCCCTTAGAGCTTCGCGACTTCTGCTCTTTTCTTGTTGCAAATGTCGAGCGCCGCCGTTGCGTAGACCTTGGTGCAATTGACCATGTTTTCGATCCCGACGCCGCGCCTGATGCCGGTCGGCGTGTCCCACTCCGCGGGCGCCCTGGTTTCCGTCGGGTCAACGAGGTGGGTGCCGAATCCGGGACCGTACGTGATGCTCGGAACACCGTAGGCTGCGATGCGTGAGCCGTCGCTTGTGATACCGTAGCGGATAGGTTTGGAATACGGAATCGGCTTGCCGAACACGGCCTTGTGGGCTCTTTCCATCGCCTTTACCACATATTGGCTCTTGGAAATTTCATATCCGTCCGTCGAAAGGTAGAGATCAACGCGTATGTCGAGAATATCGCTTACCTGTTTGCGAACTCTTTCGCAAACCGTCTCAAGGTCCCGTTTGATCGCCAAAGGAGGGGTCCCGGGTAAGGTCTTCACAATCACGAAAATATCGGTTGTCGGCCTCGTGCCTGGCTTGAAAGGATTGCCGCCATCAATGGCGCCGATCTGCACTGTCGGCAACATGAACTTGTGTTTGTATTTTCGTTGGTACTCTTTCTCCCAATCTTGAATCGCTTGAGCGACGCGGGCGGCGGCGAGCACAAATCTCGTCGCTTTACCATCAACACTGACTCGCGCCCACACAAGTCCGGCGTTGCCGATTTGCAGATGAAGCCCGGTAGGCTCGCCGATAATGCACATATCCGCGATTACACCATGGTCCATCATATATCGTGCGCCCACCCCGGCACCCCGGTAAGTCTTGCCTTGAAATTTTCCGATCTGAGCCTTTTCGATCTCACCCACAACCCCGGCGATGATGATATCCCCTTTGAGGTGAACGCCCGCCTTTTGAATCGCCAAGACCGCCGCGATGTAACAGGGGAATGCCGCTTTCATATTCACCAGGCCACGGCCATAGATCCGGTCGTCTTCGACAACCGTTTCCTGCGGACTATCGAAGTGATCCATATGCGCGCAAAACATCAGCGTCGCTCCAACACCCGCTCCCTTCAGAGTGGCAATCACGTTGGGTCTCCCGTCTTCAACCTCCTGATACTCCACGTGCATGCCTAATTTCTCGAATTCGGAGCCGAGATAACCCGCGATTTCTTTCTCTTCGCCCGTGGTGCTCACGATGTCCGCCACGCTGCGGGCCAGCTCGATGATTCTCTGCCGATCCACTTGGTCAAGGACTTGTTCTTCCATCAACGGTTCCCCCTCAGCCAATCGGGACATTTATGTTGAGTTCCTCCTGTAGCATAATCGCGAAGCCACTGACAAGAAACGTTATTGACGCTCGCCATCGATTCGCTTAAATTGAGCTTCTATGATGGTCGGCTTGGACATCGACGGCGTGCTGGCGGATTTCATCTCGCCTTTTGTGCGCTTCTTAGCACGACACGTCGGGGAGGGATCCATTGATTCCAAAACCATCACGGATCTGACCTTTTCCAACCATCCCTTTTTATCGCAACAGATCGTCGCTGAATGCATTCAGAACGTTTCCAACGATCCCGGCTTCTGGCAGGGACTCGCCCCGCTACCTTCCGCGGAACAATGGAAGCTCCTCGACAGCTTGAGCCGACAACAGAAATTGGTGTTCGTGACTCACCGGTATGAGCGCGAGAGCTACAGTATTCGCGAAGTAACCCACCGTTGGCTTGAGCAGCATGGCGTAGGTCATCCGATAGTCTACTTTACGCAAAGCTATAAGTCTGAACTCATCAGGAAATTGAACGTAAAGCTGTTTGTCGATGACCGGCACGAAAACTGCCATGACGTGGCCGAAAACACGGATGCAGTCGTATTCATGCCGCACCGGACCTACAATCAATCGTTCGCGCACCCGAGGGTCCAGCGAATACAGGATTTAGATGAGGTTTTTGCTTATCTCGATCGCAATGACCCATTGTAAGCGAAGACCGATAATAAGCGAGTGGCGAGCTTGGAAAGCAAAGTAGCCGCTTGCCAACGTTGCTGTCGGCAGCGGAAGCGCTATCCTGTGAACAACGAGAATCGTTGAATACCGCTTAAGCATTCGCGTGATTGGTCTGGCTGAACTGGTAAAATTCCATTCGATTTAAACAGCGAAGGAGGAATAGCAAAATGTACGGCTGGCGTGCAAAGATCGGTCACGTCGCCCCGTCTCGCGGGGATACTTTGGTCTATGAGTTTTATCGAATGCTGCCGGAAGGCTTCATGCTTTTGAACAGCACCGGAACGATTCGGCAGCTTGTCGATGCCGACTTCGAACGGCAGCTGCAGCGGATCGAAGAGGCGGCGCAAGACTTGGTCGAGAACAAGTGCGATTCAATCGTCGTCGGCGGTTCACCCCTTTTCACCAAACTCGGTTACGGCAGTGACATCGAAATGGGCAACAGGTTAACGGCGAAATTCGGCGTACCTATTTCGCCTGGGATTACCGGCGAAATTGAAGCGCTGAAGTCGCTGAGCATTAAGAAAGTGGTTGTGGCGACCCCGCACGAGGCTGCGCTCAATCAAAGAATGAAGGATTTCCTTGAAGCTTCGGGCTTTCAAGTCCTGAAAATCGAGGGTTATGGCGTGCGCAAGAACGCCGATCTGACCGACATGGATATCCATGCCGCCTACAAAATCGCCAAAAAACTCTATCAGCAGGCTTCTGGGGCAGACGGCATCTTCGTCCCTTGCCCCCGATGGCCAACGATCACGGATGTCGATCTGTTGGAACGAGAAATCGGCAAGCCCGTTGTGACCAGCTGCCAGGCCTATATCTGGCATGCAATGCGTATGGCTAAGGTGAAAGAAAACGTTAGTGGCTTTGGCCGCCTGATGGCATCGTTAGCCAATTAAACTCACGGTCGGTGAGTAGCAGCGGCCGCTGGAAGAGTATTGGGAACTCCGCCACCCGTTGCTACTTCCGATGACCAAATACGTCCTTGAGTAGGTCCGTCACTCTTGCCCCTGGATTCGTGCGGATCTTTTTTTCCTCCTGCCCCACGACGAAGAATAGTCCATCGGTTGCCCTTTCAGTGACGTACTGATTGACATCGAAAGTAATGCTGTTGGCAAACGGCACGCTTTGATACTTGCCGAGAAGTTCATTGTACTGCCGATTTACGCCGACGTCGTTCATGACATTCTCCACTGTTGGGCGAAACCCCGTATGTAACTTCTTCGAAGTTCTTGTCCTGAAGTAGTCCGTGGCCGCGGTCCCTTTACCGTTGAGAATCCTTCTAGCGTCGTCAAAGGTCATCTGCCCGATGGCGTCCCAGAAAATTTCCTTGGCGAATGGGACGGCCTTTTCAGCGGCGCGATTCATACCTAATACAAATTCATCGACCTTCGGGCCGAATCCGACAAGGCGGAGGGGTGGTTCCATGGCCTGGAGTGATTTCGGCAGCAAGATCTTGATCGCCTTGTTGGCGAAAAATCCATCTGTCTGCCCGGTTTGAAGCACGGCGTTCTCGGTTCCGATTTTTAAGGCTTCTTGTAACGCCGAGCCGATTTTCGCGTCACTCAACCCGCCGCCGGTAGTTCCGCCCAGGCCTTTGAGCACCTTGTCAAACTGAGCCGAAGCGGGGTGAACCCAACTCAGCAGCATCACAACCAGCATGAAGATCCGCATCACCAGCATCTCCTACGACTATTGCACAGTACTTTGAAATGACGATTGGCTACCGGATCAAAGTGTGTCTTTGAAGCGTTCAAGGGGCGGGCCAGATCGCTCGGGCGGGAAGCCGCCTAATGCGGCCGCAAAAAACGCATCCATAAGGACGTTGAAAACCTCCTGCTTAGCGTCCTCGGGCGAAAGCCGATAGGCTGTTCGCAGAGGCTGGATGGCTTCGCGCCAGTGGCGGGCACTCAGGTGGGATCGGCCAAGGTACAAGTAGGCCTCAGCAAATTTGGGATCCTCCTCACTCGCCCTCTTGAAGTAAGGAATAGACTCCTCGTAAAGGCCTTGGTTAAAGAGTGCCAATCCGCGTTCGAAGCTGTCACTAGCGCGGAAGTGCCTCAGAGTGGCACAAGAACTCGCTAAGAATAGAATAACAAGCAGCCACCAAACCGCGAATTTTTGTTTCCTCATAGCACCACCTCAGACTCGTTAGACGAGCGGAACGGAGGTTCGCAACGCGGTTGCAACGACCGGTTCTTTTTGGCGGTTGGCAAAAGCTGCTGCCGTCCTCGACGACAAGCGCTGGCCGCCTATTTCCCAAAGGCGGCTTTTAATATTGGCTCCAGCTCTCCTCTGTCATGGAGCTCATGCAAAATATCGCAGCCGCCGACGAATTTGCCATCGATGTAGACCTGCGGGATGGTCGGCCATTTAGAGTAACGCTTGATTCCCTCGCGAACCACCGGATCGGCCAAAACGTCCTCAGTCGCAAACGGGACACCGTACGATTTTAGAATCTCGACGGTATGAGCCGAAAAGCCGCACTGAGGAAAATCAGGCGTTCCTTTCATGTAGAGCATGACCTTGTTTTTCTTTACTTTATCATCGATCTGGGTCAAAACGTCGTCTGCCATATACGTTCTCCTTCTTTACTTGGAACTCAAGAACCGAGTTTCTCCCACTGCTCGGGCGTGTAGGTCTTAAGCGCCAGGGCGTGGATTCGTTCGTCTCCCATAGCTTCCTTCAGTGCGCCGTAAACCATCTGATGCTGTTCTACGAGCCCTTTGCCTTCGAAGGCGGCTGACACGATAAAAACCTGCCAGTGGTCGCCCCCGCCGGTCAGATCTTGCATCTCAATGGTGGAGCCAGGGAGTGCCTCCTCCAATGTTGCTTTGATTTCTTCTGGCGTAATCATAGCAGCAATTTTATCGACTTAATCGCACGCTTTCAACCGTTGAGGCTTCGTGTATGCCTCATTGGTGCTAGGCCTGCGGATCGAAGTCGTTGCGGACCTTTTTCATCATCGCCCGAAGATCCATGCGCAACTCGTCCAACGTCGGTCGGCCCACGTACCAATAGCCGCAGTAGATATTGTGTACACTCAAGTCCGGCATCAGAGAAAAAGTATAAGGAATCGCCGTAATGCCGCGACTCTTCGAGGTTTCAGTCATATCCAGCGCTTGAACGACCTTGCGGTCGTGATCGCTTAAGAAGGGAAATTCCGCGCCCAGGCCGGTGCGAAACGCCGCGTTGACCTCCGGTGGATCAACGCTTGCGACGACGAGCTTGCAGTAATTAATCGCCAGCTCCTTTTGAAATTCAACCAAGTGGCGCAACTGCACCTGACATTTTCCTCACCAGTAACCTCGATAAAAAGTCAAGATCAGAGGAAAATTTCCGGCGGCCTGAGAGAGCTTAACAACCTGACTGTCATGATCGGTCAACTCAAAATCCGGAAATCGCTGCCCAATGTTCTGGTTCATTGCCAACCTCGCGAACTCGATGTCTCTTGAAATGTAAAATGCCACATTTACGGATATCGCTTCGCCATCTCGGCAAAATATCCTTCTTTATCTAATTGCTGCAGCAGCGTTAGATCGACGAACTGTTCCGGCTTGGCGGTTTTAGCATGGGCCATTTTCCCTGCGACTTCGTCCAAGAGAAACTGAATTCCTTTGAGCGTGGGATACGGCTGTTTTGAAACGCGTTTCACAAACCAATCGTAAGTGGCGTCGAGGACATCTGCGTCCGTGGTGCGCATATACTTCGCAGTGATGCGCCGGGTCTCCTCCCGGTTGCGGGAAATATAGTAAAGGGCTTCGACGTACCCCTTCAGGGCAGCCAGAACCGTTTCCCGCTGGGTTCGTATGAACGATCTCGTCGTCGCAAAGCCGTTGCCTTGGACTTCAATTCCGAGGTCAAGCATATCGAAGAGTTCAACAAGTCCTTGCTTTCGGGCACGGGGTAGTTCCGACGGTGTGAGAATCGTCGCGTCAATTCGGCCAGCATCCATTGCGGCCAACCGTTCCATGGTTGGACCGGCCACGACAACGGTGACATCTTTGTTGGGTTCAAGATTGAACTTCCCAAGCAGGATCAGCGCCGCATTATGTGAAGCAGAGCCGAAACCACTCACCCCTAACCTCTTGCCTTTGAGCTGCTCCAGCTTGGAAACGCCCGGGCGCGCGACGACGGAATAATTGTAGGCACTTTCAGACGATGCGATAAGAACGACGTCGTGACCTTGGAGCCCCGCCTGAACTACGGTGCCGATGTTTACGATGGGCGGATCGCCAGCAACCAATGCCTGCGTTGCCATCTGCCCGCCGCGAAAGAAAATCACCTCAGCATCCAGACCATGCTTGCGGAAGAGTCCAGCATCTTTGGCGACCCAAATGTGGACTTGATTGTAGGAAACTGCGGGGTAGCCGATCTTAACCTTCTTTAGTTCTTGGCTGTCGGCGGCCGGGCAGACCAGCCATACGAGGGTGATGCTGACCCATGGCAGAACTTTTTTCATCAGTAGGTACTTACCTCATCGCCGGCATTGGATAAATTTGAAGTACCTTTATAAGAATTACCCTCGGGGGTCAATTGGAATCAATCCCTGATGCTAAGGCTGTTTTAACCAATCTTGAGCATCCAGCGATTTGCCGGTGACACCGATTGACTTGTCTGAAGCCAGGTATAGAAAGGCGGGCATAATATCATCGGGTAACGGTATCGTCAGCGGATCCTCATCCGGATAAGCGTGAGCGCGCATTTCCGTCCGTGTGGGCCCCGGGTTGATGGCGTTCACCCTTATCCCGGCTTCCTTCAGCTCTTCGGCGAGGAGCTGGGTAAGTCCTTCCAAACCGAACTTAGATACCGAATAGGCCCCCCATCGGGGTCTAGCCACTCGGCCAACCCCGGAAGATACGTTAATGATCGACCCTTGCCGTTGAGGCATCATGATTTTCAAGACTTCCTGAAGCACGAGAAAAGGTCCGGTCAGATTGACCCGGATGACCTCTTCCCAAGCCGCTGCCGGATAGCTTGAAATAGGATCGCGCGGGCCAAGGAGGCTCGCATTGTTTACCGCGACATGAATCGTACCGTAATGGTTTACGGCCGTTCGCACAATGCGGCTCACGTCTTCGGCGTGGCCTACATCACCGGCAATCCCTTCTACTTGACCCCCAGAGTTTCGGAGCTCTTTCAAAACACGCTTCATCTCTTCTTCCCGTCGCCCGCAAATGAAAACCTTTGCGCCCGCCCTCGAGTAGGCGGAAGCCAGCGCTCTGCCGATGCCTCGAGTGCCTCCGGTTATGAGCGCAGTCTTACCAGCCAACGTGTCTCGAATTTCGTTTCCCACTGTTGCAATGTTATATCATAGTTACACAAGCTGCAAAATTTCATGGGTGGTCGCAAGATTTTATGAAGCCTTATCAAAGGCTGGTTATTTTCGGTTTGGTCGCGCTTGGGTTTACGGCGCTACTGAGTCCCTGGGCAGCGGCGACATGGGAATGGTTCATTAGCGGTCACGGCGGGTGGGAGAAATTTCGCTATCCGTTTTCGCGCATTTTTGATCGCGTTTTCATGATCTCCGGGATTGTTCTGTTCTTCGTCTGCCGTCGCTGGCTGAAAATCGGCTCTTGGAACCAGCTAGGCCTTACGCCGACAACCGTGGCGGGACGGGATCTA
>DASQUN010000357.1:0-4539 GCA_035641275.1 Candidatus Udaeobacter sp.
GCTGACGCCCAAAATCACCGCCGAACTCAGAGAAGTCATCAAGACCGTTCCCACCGAAGCAAGCGCGATCCCCGTGGCTTGTTTTCAAGGTGCATGGGGTGAGACCAAGATCCGTACTGACCAGCGACGCGTAAAACTGACTCCGCTGACCGCCCTCACCTTTTTCATATCGGCGGAACAATTGTTCCACACGCTCTCGCGACCCGCTCAAGCCGTGAGCGCAAGCGCCTCTGTGGAAGAAGCCAACAACGCGCTGCACGCCATTGGAATCCAGACCGAGCTGGACCTCGAGCGAGCAAGATATCGGGCCGCGAACAACACTCCATGAACTTCGGAACTGGGAACATACAACGGGACGTTCTGATACTGATGGCTTCGCGCGGAGTCAGGGCCTTCGCCTTCTCGTACCTCGGCGTGATCTTCGCCATCTATCTCAACCAGCTCGGCTATGCCACGGTCACCGTCGGCCTGGTGGTTTCCACCGCGTACGCGAGTAGTGCCGTGCTCACGGCGGTATGGGGCGTTCTCTCCGATCGCGTCGGACGCAAGAGAATTCTCGTACTGCTGGCGGCGCTGACGATCGTCTCTAATCTGATCTATATCTTCTTCAGCCACCTGGCTTTCATCCTTATCGCGGTCATCCTCGCCAACGTGGGGGCCGGTGGTTCCGGCGGCGGCGGCCAGGGGGGCGGCCCGTTTAATCCCGTCGAGCAGGCACTGCTGGCGGAAAAATGTACTGCGGAAAACCGAAACCGCACCTTCGCCACCAACTCGTTTGTCGGATCCATCATGGGATCCTTAGGAGCGCTCGTCAGCGGCCTGCCACAACACCTGCAGGAGCAATGGAGTTGGCAACCGGTTTCATCCTATAAGCCCCTTTTCGCTCTAACGATCTTCTTTAGCTTCATTCTCATCTTCGCTTACTCGTGCATCGAGGAAGGCCATGTTCCGCGCACAGGCGAAAAAAGCATCGAGCGTCCGACGCGTCGGTTCGGATTGGTCACTAAGATGTCCCTACTGGGCATGATAGATAACTTGGGCGCCGGTTTGATCGGACCGTTGATCTCTTACTGGTTTTTCCTCCGATACGGAGTCGAACTCAAGTCGTTGGCGTTCATGTTCTTTCTCTCTTATTTTGTCGCGGCACTCTCGTTCTTAATTGCTCCCGTAATAGCGCGCCAGATCGGCGTTGTACGAACCATGGCTTTCTCCCACGGCGCCGCGTCGCTGCTCTACTTATTTCTTCCGTTGGCGCCGACATTCTCAGTCGCAGCGGCGATGACCATCGTCCGATCTTTCCTCGCCTATATGGATAATCCCTTGCGTAGCTCGTTCATCATGGGAGTCGTCAGGCCGGAGGATCGGGGTTCTGCGGCAGGCATTACGGCACTTTCACGGCACGTGCCGGTAGCGATTAGCCCTTCTCTTTCGGCTTATCTGATGCAAGCGGTCTCGCTCAACGTGCCCATTGTTTTGGGTGGTTTCCTCCAGCTTTTTCACGACTGCACGTTCTATTATCTTTTCCGTGACGTAAGACCGCCCGAGGAACAGTCCAGCCAGCCCGAGCCCTCGGTAGTCAAGATCCAATGACGGCTCACCTATGATCCGCGACCTCCACCGCGATGCCAAGCTGCTGATGGTTTCGCGCGGCATTCGCGCGTTTGCCTTTTCATATCTAAATGTCGTCTTCGCCATCTACTTGGACCAGCTCGGGTATTCAACCGTCACTATCGGGATCGTTTTTTCCGTCGCCTATCTGAGCGGCGCTCTGCTGACGGCAGTGTGGGGTTATCTGTCGGATCGCTTCGGCCGGCGAGAGATCCTCATGCTGCTGGCGGCGCTGACGATCGTCTCGAATGGCATTTTTATCTTCTTCAGCGGTCTTTTCTTCATCTTGCTGGCGGTAATCATCGCTAACGTCGGCGCCGGTGGAGCGGGCGGCGGCGGGTCGGGCGGAGGTCCGTTCAATCCCGTCGAAGAGGCCCTTCTGGCCGAGAAGTGCAGTGCCGCGAATCGAAACCAAGTCTTCGCCTTGAACTCCTGCGTCGGTTCCGTCATGGGGGCTCTCGGCGCCCTTGCCGCAGGCGTGCCTCAGCAACTGCAAGAGCAGTGGGCGTGGGAAGCAGTCTCCTCCTACAAGCCCTTGTTTCTTCTAACCATCCTGCTTAGCGTCGTCCTCGCGTTCGTTTACCGTTCCATCGGCGAAGAGTTCCGACCCCGTAAAGCAGCAAAAAAAATCTCCCGAGCGACCGGGCTATTTGTAACAAAAATGTCCCTTCTAGCGATCGTAGACAACTTCGGCGCCGGGATGGCCGGCGCCCTGATAGCCTATTGGTTTTTCTTGCGATACGGCGTCGAACTGAAATCGCTGGGGCTGCTCTTTTTCGTCTCCTACTTCCTGGCAGCGCTTTCGTTCCTGAGCGCGCCTTTCATTGCACGCCATCTGGGTATCGTCAGAACGATGGCCTTTTCGCACGCGATTGCCTCGCTGATTTATCTCGGCATTCCCTTCGCCCCGACTTTCTTTCTCGCTGCGGTCATGCTCGCAATCCGTTCCTACTTTGCCTATATGGACAATCCGCTGCGCGCGTCGTTTACGATGGCCATGGTCAAATCGAATGAAAGAGGTTCAGCGGCGGGAGTCACGAGTTTGGCGCGCCAGGTTCCTTTTGGTATCAGCCCCACCATAGCCACCTACCTCATGCAGAGCGTTTCGCTAACTCTTCCCTTGTTTATTGGCGGTGGGTTACAATTGATCAACGACATCGCCTTTTATCTAATGTTCCAACACGTAAAGCCGCCAGAAGAAATCAAAGACCCGGCCGCCCACGAGAGTTTAGCTTGAGCTATTTTTGGAGAATCGCCGAAGAAAGAATCCTCGAGGCGCAGCGAGCCGGTGCCTTTGACGATCTTCCTGGCAAGGGAAAGCCGCTGGTGTTGGAAGATTTGAGCTGGGTCCCGGAAGATTTGCGCATCGGCTATCATATTTTAAAGCATGCCGGCGTCCTGCCGCCCGAAGCCGAACTGCTAAAAGACATCCACACGCTCGAAGACCTCTTGAGATACGTGGAAGACGAAGGAGAGCGAAGAGCCTTGGCCAAGAGCATTCAATGGAAGCTGATCCGCTTGGACCTCCTCAAGCGGCGGTCGATGTCGCTCGCTTCCGTGCGGGACTACAACCGGAGGCTCGTCGGGAAGTTCCGTAATTAAGCGCATCCTTGTCCTCGCTCCCGCTTCGCTTTGCCTCAGTCCCATTTCCGTGATAGACAGCCATCTATAATAGCCACTATGGCTGTCCTATTTCGAGAATAAGGAGGATTTTATGGCGGACGCAAAGAACCCCATTAAGATAAAGAAAATCGGCCACGTCGTCTTGAGTGTCAGCGACATTGAACGCAGCACCAAGTTCTGGACCGAAATCATGGGCTTTAAGTTCTCCGATCGAAACGAGAACGGCATGGTCTTCTTCCGTAACGCCACGGATCACCATAGTGTTGCGCTGATTCAAGCGACGGAAAAAAACCAATTGCCTAAACGAGGGCAAGTGGGCTTTGACCATATGGCCCTTGAAGTCAGTAGCGTTTCGGAGCTCTTTAAGATCCGTGACTTCCTACGTTCCAAGGGAGTGGAAATTTTTTACGAGGGCAGGCGCGGCCCGGGCGGAAACCCGGGCGTCGAATTTTATGATCCCGATGGTTACAAGATCGAGATCTACGCAGCCATGGATCAGATCGGCACGGATGGCAAGAGCCGGCCGGCAAACGAATGGAAGCGCGCTACGACCCTTGAAGAAGCGGTCGCGAATCCACTGCCAGGCGCGGAATATAACTAAGATCGGTCTGCTGCAGGCCGGGCTCATTGTATAGGCGTAGGCGTCCAGATTACTTACCGGTCCCTGGTGGACTGTAACAGTTGATTCGCCTCTGTCATTTACGATTGCCCTTCGACCCAGCTCAGAGCGAAGCCGCCGGCTTCATAAACGATTTTTCAGCCGCATTCCAAAAAGGACGTACCATTAGCCCATATAGCGCAGGGCGTGAAAGAGGGGTCTATTATGAGCGTTAACAGTCCCCACCCCGCTAACCCATCCCAGTCCTCGGTGTCCGGAGGCCCGACCAGACGGGCGCTGCGCATGGGCGGCGGGCCTGCAGGCTACATCGAAAACGCTCTTAAGGCGGTGGCTGAACCCTTCAAAGGTGTTACTGCCGATGGAACGGTGGCGCCCGGCCTTTTTCCTCTCCAGAAAACGGGTGTGCCCACCGATTCTATCAGAGAGGCTGCTGAAGAGTTTCTCGCGTCGCTGAACCCGGAGCAGCGCACCAAGACCCTCTTCCCGGTGGACGCCGTCGAGTGGCGGAAATGGAGCAATATCCACCGGACGTTGATGCGCCATGGCACGCCGTTCTTCGAGATGACCGCTATCCAGTGCGACCGAGCTCTTGCTGTCTTAAAACAGACCTTGAGCGCCCAAGGATTTGAGACCGCGCGCGACGTCATGCGGCTCAATGAAACCGTGATGGAAATGACCGGCAGGCTCGA
>DASQUN010000358.1:0-4805 GCA_035641275.1 Candidatus Udaeobacter sp.
AGCTTTAGTGGACGTTGTTCCGCACAGACTTGGGATTGGCAGAGAAAATTTGCTTCGCAAGTGTGCCGACAGTGCCGACCTGGGGCGTTCGATCTTCAAGGAAGGGCGCGCTTGAATTGAGATCATATGGCTTGGGCATACCGTTTAGGATTTTGGCGGAGATTGGTCAACCGGATGGTCAATGCTTTGCTGCGGTGCGGCATGAGTCCCCCGCATACTTACCTTTTGACCGTGCGTGGTAGAAAGACCGGGCAGCCCTATTCGACGCCCGTGACGTTGGTAGAAGAAAACGGAGAACGCTGGCTCGTGGCTCCCTACGGCGAGGTCGGCTGGGTGCGAAACGCTCGGGCTGCGGGGCAGGTAACGCTCCGGCGCGGTCGAAGATCCGAGACCGTGAAGATTGTTGAACTTCCGATTGAGGAGGCGGCCCCGGTATTAAAGAAATATCTCAGTCAGGTCCCGGTTGTGCGGCCCTTCTTTGATGTAATGCCGCAGTCGGATTTGCGGGATTTTGCTGCCGAAGCACCAAAACATCCCGTGTTCCGAGTGAAATAGTCACGTGACAATCTAACTTCAGATCGTTACGTGCAGCCGCGGACTAGAAACAGAATCACCAAAATTGGAATGGGTATGCCAATTAACCACAGCAGTATCCAACCGATAGCGCCTTTTTGTTTTTTAGGATTTCCATGGCTCCTCCCTTCTCCGGCCAGGAAATGGGGCAATTAATATGCCAGGGGATTTTATTAGATAATCCGCTGAAATTCTTGAATGTGAACATTAAACAACGTCCCAAAAAGAGGATTGCCACTCACCAAGTGGGACAAAAGCCCGCGCGTGAGGCGCAGCTGAATCTTTGCAGGAGAGTTATCGCCGAGAGGTGAATAAAGGCGTCGTGGGGGCTTAGCAAAGAGCAACTATCGAGGCCATACGAGTTTAGCTCTAAGCGTTGTTCCCTGAGGCCGCGGTTAATGATGCGTCTCCGCATGCCGGAAGGTGAGGACTATTTTTTGGCCGACTTTAGAACAGTGGCCCAGACGATCACAGCAATACCGCAAACGAAAAGCACCCCTCCCACAGCCGGCACTGAAAACGCGAATGCGGTGGCTCCGAGTACGAGAAGCCAAAGTCCGGCCGTCACTGGATTGATTGGTCGCTTACCCCGCTCTGCGCGCTCGCTTTTTTGAATTCTGCTCTCTTCTTCCTGAATGATGGTGGAAGCGGCTTTCCTGACTTGTTCCTGGAAAGCGACGTCTGATTCCCGGTTTAGGCCCGCCCCTCGCATCAGCCTCTCGATCTCTTCTTCCCGCTTTTGCCGTTCTGAGGTCATCGGACTGAAAACAGTTTTGCTTAGATTGGCTCGCCTGTCAACGTTGCCGGTGAAGTTAGAGTAAAGGACAGAGGATGGGATCTTTCTGCGGGAGCCTGTGGCCAATCTGAGTCATGCCGAACGTGAGCAGGCGTGGGCTGAAGTTGGCCAGCAGTTAGGAGCACTGGAAGGAACGAACGGTCTCGAGATGCTCATTGCGGTCGGATTAGCCGGGCCATTCTGCAAGTCAGATGGCTCGCGCCGAAGTTTGGCCATATCCGGCCAGTTCTGTAAATAACACCTCCATTTCCCTCGACCCAACCGCGTTGAAAAGCGATGGTTTCTATCGCTCCCATCTTGGCATTCTGATTGCTGTTTATTCGTCAGGACGGAGCTTAAAACTAAGGAGTAGTGATGTTATTCACCCTGAAACAATATTCGATGCCATTGTTCGGACTCTTGCTTCCATTAATCACGGCCTGCAGTTCTTCTACTGTGTCGGAAGGTCGCATCGTCCCCTCAGTGAGCGAGGCTAAGATTCTTCGTGAGCAAGTTAACCTGGGTCCATCATTTAAAGCACATGTTACGAGCATCCGATTTTTTGAAGGTGATCGTTCCAAACTGGCATTTAGCAAAGAAAGGGTATATCAAACCCGGTTTGCACAAGCCAAAACGAGAACCGTTTACACCGAAATTCACCTTGACCATGCCGGACCCGGAGCAAAAGTATATTTTCCCATTACCCTCTATTTTCGTCAGAACGGAAGAACGTTGCGAATCGAGGAGTTCGAAAGCCGTCTAGCACCAGATTGGACTTCGTCTGACCACTTGGTCAGTGCGGGACATTTCGAACCGGGAAAATGGCATGTCGGGAATTATGAGGTGGACGTTTACATCCATGCCGAAAAAGTGGCTACCGGTTATTTTGAAATTTACTAACACTAGGACTGGTCCATAACTCTCTCTTATGACGTTGGACCCACGGAGACAATGACGAACCGATCCCGTCGGTTCTTCTCCCAGCAGCCTTCTGCGCGTTCCCGGCAAGCCGGAATTTCCTCGCCGTAACTCACCGTGGACAATCTGTCCGCGGAGATTTCGAGGGCGACCAGATAATCCTTGGCCGCCGCGGCCCGCTTAGCGCCCAACCCTAAATTGTACTCGTTAGAACCCCGCTCATCGCAATGCCCCTCGATCTCGACTCGGATCGATGGATTTTTCTTGAGCCAATCGGCGGTGACCTTGAGGGTTTCTCGAGCATCTGCCCTTAGATCGTAGCGATCAAACTCAAAATGGATGTCTTTAAGTGGGCTCGACTCGGGTGTCGCCGTGCTCTCGCCTTTTCGCAGCGCGTCGAGACTGGAAGAACTCGGAGTTCCCCATGTTGTGTCGCGAGCTACGATTTGGGCTGCCCCATGGGACGCGCCTTTCGATGCAAGTGGATTTTCTACCGTCCAAGTTAGGTCGGTATTTTTGCGGGGTCTATTCCCGGGTGCGCAACCGATCAAAACCATAAGAGCGAGAAGGCTGCAACTGAAGAACACGCTAAATTTTCGCTCAAACATCTCTTTTCCCTTTCTTGCCAAAGAGGCGGGGGCGAAAAATAGCGAGCAACACCCATGCCAGCACCAATGATTTTGGAATTCTGACCGACGGAGCACTCGATTTTCTCAATTGGGTAACAATTTGGCAGCCGTACGAATGATTTGCTGCACCAAATTGTTATTAATGGAGAAAAATCGTCGGTTTGGTGAGGAGACAGATTCAGGCTTGGAAGGTGAATAAGCGGGAATTGGAAATGCGAAAGAAGACACTCCCCGGATCTTCGATTGATAGAGCAAGCCTAAGAGTTCCCCTTATCCGTTATCTTTGCCCATGGAATCGTCGAAGATCGCCAAGCGGCTCTCAAACAATTGCACAGAATTGCGGCTGACTTGGGAGCGAAAGACACTGCAACTTGAAAGATGACAATGTATGTCCAGCATGGTGGTTCTAGTTGAGATTATTGGTCTTCTTGTTTTAGTCGGCGGTCGATAACGAACGGGCCGAAGGGCAACAATGCCGCTATCAGAACCACCGCCGTCCAGCGCATTGACCATTTTTGTGCTTGCTGCGTCTCCAGCAAGACCATGCAGAAGGCCAAGAACAGCAAACCGTGTAGCCATCCAGCGATTTTTACCGCCAGCGGCAAGCCAGCCAAGTATTTAAGCGGCATGGCGACGCTCAATAAGAGAAGAAATGAAACAGCCTCCACCATGCCGACCGCCCGTAATCGTCCCACCGGCGTCTGCAGCATAAGCTCAGCTAGATTTTACTCAATCGGTGCACGGCAAGTGAGATTCGTTGATCTCGACCCAGCTCACTCGACTGCTCCAGTGGCCATGCGCCGCTGGCTTCCCTGGCGGCACATCATCGAGCGTCCCTGCGGGAACGATCACTCGCTGGCCGTCGCGCGAGGCGTGCGGAACCGGACAATTGCAGTTGCCGCAAATCTGCCGCGCGAAGCTTTTCGCCTCCGGGAGATCGAAACGTTTGACCAACGGCTCTCCCTGAATCCAGCGAAATTGAGCGATCGGCACCGCGATGTTCGTTGAGCGCACCCCGCCGGTGGCTTTGCGGCACCGCGAGCAGTAGCAATGCCCAAACCGAATGAACGGTGTGCTCACCGCGTAGCGCACCGACTTACATAGACAGCTTCCGCGAACGGTTTCTTCGGCCATAGAACCCCCCCTAGAAATTTACAGCAACAATAAAGCCAACCGCGTTTATTGGCAATCCTATAGCCCGGATTCTTCCGAAGGTGGCGATCAGGGATAAGCCTTCCGACCGCTCTTCGACTGTTTGATTCAACTTCGGCTGAAACTGTTTTAGGAGCGTAGCGGGGTTCCTTCGGGCTGGCCGATCTTTCATACAGTCCGTTGACAGATTGTTCTTCTTTCGGTTATGAATTTTTGTGTGCCTAGTTAGTGTCTTCACATTGCTGACGTCATTCCCCGGAAACTGGACCTCAGGGCAAGGCTTCCGGACGCAGCCGATGGGTCTTTGCCGGAATGGCCAGCCTCGCCAACCCCGTTCACTGCTTATTCCAACGGTCCAGGCCTGGCAGAACGTCTGCGGCCTCCAGCCTCGCCTTCGGTCGAGTTTTGATCGTCAAGGGGAGCCTTAATGGTAATGAACATTCCTACATAATGCTTGTAACTTAGAAGATCGTCATGCAGGATTCGCCGATGTTATCAGCGCCGTCAGCTTTGCTTCCGGCGAACAATTCCGCTAAATCGCGTTGCATTCAGATGTTAACGGTGGAAAAAGTAGCCCGGTGTAGAAATCTGCTCCAGAAGGTGCACGGCAGTGAGTAAACGTCTTTCAACAGCTTTCGTGGAGTTCATCAAGGTATGGGGTCTACTCACATTGATCGTTGTCGTCGGGTTCGTGGTCGCCTACCAGTATGTGGGCGCCCCGCCGCCGAAGGTCATTCGAATTGCAACGGGAGCGAAGA